>JAGZLX010000011.1 GCA_018364485.1 Granulicatella adiacens | reverse complement strand
TCTCATGAAAAATTTGAATTTTCATGAGCTTTGAAAAGCTCATTTTAATTACTGACTTATTGTATCTCTTTAAGAGATAAGAAATTGTTGTTTCTTCATCAAAAGATGAAGTCCCTACACATTTGGTTCGTCTTCTTTGTTCAGTTTTCAAAGGTCAATCGTTGTTTTTCAACAACGTTAAATATATTACCACGCTCATATTTTCATTGCAAGAAATATGATTCGATGTTTTTGTCATCTTGCGCGACAACGTTTAATAATTTAACACAGGATGAAAGAGACGTCAACGAATAACTACTCCATTTTTCAAAAAAATTGTATAATCGAGAAAACGACTTGAAGGAGGGCCTATGAGACTCGAACATCTATTAATGAAACATCTGGTGCTGAGCCGCCGCGAAATGAAGAAGCTCATCAAGAATGAAGCCGTCTTAATCGATGGAGTTCCGGCTACTCACGTCAGCAATAATGTCGACGCGGCCCTGCAAGTCATCACGGTGAACGGAACGCGGATCTATGACGATAGCCAGAAGTACTATATGTTGAATAAACCTCAAGGCGTCATCTCTGCTACGACCGACAAGGAACATACGACGGTTATCGACCTCTTCGCAAACGAAAACGTCGAAGGCCTCTACCCGCTCGGACGACTCGACGGGGATACTGAAGGACTGCTGCTCGTGACGAATAATGGTCCGCTGGGGTACCGCATGCTCAACCCCGACCAACATATCGAGAAGGAATATTATGTAGAAGTTAACGGTCCGCTAGACGAGGATGCCGTAGAAACCTTCAAACGGGGCGTGGTCTTCCACGGTGGATACCAATGCAAACCAAGTACGCTTACGATCATCGAAAGTAGCGATAGCTTGAGCCGTGCGACTGTCACCATCTCTGAAGGAAAATTCCATCAAGTGAAGAAGATGTTTCTATGCGTGGGTGTGAAAGTGACCTATCTTAAACGGATTCGCTTTGGAGAATTTGTGTTAGACGAGGCTTTGGCTCCCGGAGAATATCGAGAGTTGAACGAAGCAGAACTCCAACTTGTAAAGACGTATTTCTAAAAAAGCAAAATGTAACATATAAGTTACGTAACTTATATGTTACATTTTGCTTGTTTAACTATAAAAATAAGCTCGCCTGCACTACGCAAGCGAGCTTTTCTACTATATTTTACTCTTCAATACCATCATGAGAAGAATACCATGCTCCTACTGCCATCAACATTAGTGCAATAAAATAAGTAACTTCTGGCATCTGACCAAAGATTAGAATAGACAGGAAAGCTGCTATGAATGGAGAAACAGCGTAATAAGCGCTAGTTCTTGCCGCCCCAAGAAGCCGTTGAGCATGAACATAAAAATAAATACTTAGTCCATAAGACACAATGCCTAAAGCCATAACCGCAATGACGCTCCAAAGATTCATCAATCTCTCACCAAGCGCTAAACCAATTACGATAGAGCCAATTCCAGAAAATATTCCCTTTAACAAGACAATCTCTAACGGATCACAGGAAGAAAGTTTTCTGGTGCAATTATTTTCCAATCCCCAGAAAACAGCAGCCAATAATACAAATAAAGAACCATAGGAAAACTCTAGACTCGAAAAATCTTCAAAAGACAAGATAACACTAGAAAAGGTTACGAAAAGAATTCCCATCCATAACCGTTTACTGATACGTTCTTTAAAAACTACTAACGCAATCAGCGCAGTCGCAACAATCTCAAAATTATTTAACAAAGAGGCATTCGCAGCAGTTGTTGCGCTTAGCCCTATCAACATACAGATTGGCGCTGCTATATCTAACAAGACCATAGCAACCGTATACGGCAATTCCGCTTTACTGAGATGAATCTCAGTGATTTCAGCTTGTCTCACTCTTCTTAAAACTGCAATCAAGCTCATTCCAATACCTGCACCTAAATATAAAAATCCTGCCATTAATGTGGGCGGCATTTCATTTAATAATACTTTTGAAAAAGGAGAACTCACCGCATATAGTACTGCAGCAAGTATCGCCATGATTATCCCCTTCCGCATCTCTTGTTTCATATACTCACCCCTTGAAATCTAATAATAAATACTGTATATTTTGTACACTATCGAACACTTTGTATCGTAATTATATAGAATTATAATTTTTCAAAACAACAGTCATTTTAGTATTTCTGTAAGATAACGAACATTTTTAATAAATTGTACGGAGGATTCTTCCTATGGATCGACGACAACAAAAATCACGAAAAGCTATTTTTGAAGCTTTTAGTCTTCTTTTAGAAAAGAAGCGTTACAGTAAAATTACTGTGCAAGACATTATCGATACCGCTAATGTTGGACGGAGCACTTTTTACGCACACTTCGAGACAAAAGACGAATTATTAAACGCTATTTGCGAAGAGATTTTTGACCATATCTTCGAAAGTCTTCACACTGACGATTCATGCACTTTAAAGGATCGAAACAGCGCATTATCCAGTAAACTCTCTCATCTATTATGGCATCTACGAGAGCAAAAAAATAAGATTAGCGCATTTCTGATTGATGAAAACAGTGAACTCTTTTTAAGATACTTTAAGCAACACTTAACCATTCTTTTTGCTGATTTTTCTAACAGCGCAAATAAATCCATCCCTAAGGCGTTCGTCACTAATCATTATGTGACGAGTTTTGCGGAAACTGTCAAATGGTGGTCGAGTAACGGAATGTCTCTTCCTCCAGAAGTGGTTGTTGAGTATTATATGCAATTAATTCGTTAATCCTTTCGCTATTTCTTTCGACAAATAAGCTCGCCTGCACTACGCAAGCGAGCTTTTCTACTATATAAATGAAATTATTGAATTGGTCCTAAGAGAATATTCGCCCACGCATCATGTAACGACTCTTGGTCACTTGGTTGGAACAAGCCAGCCAATACGTCGCGGTATAAGCGAGATAATTCTGTACGGTTGAAGTATGAACTTCCGCCGCTAGCACGAACAATTTCTTCCACGGCTTTCTTCGATACTTCTACTGAACGGTTCTTAATAGAAGATAAACGAGGCAACCAGATGAAGCTGTATTCCGTGCTTGCTTCTAGCGTATCACTCAACTCGTTAATTTGTGGTTGGATACCGTCTAGCATAATCGCCGCTTCTGCAATTCTCCAGCGAATGTTTTTATCGTTGGCATAAGGCGCATCATTCGATACAGAGTGACGAGTTTTCACCGTTTCAACTCCGATTTCTAGCGCACGTTTCCCGATACCGAAGTACGTTGCCGCTAGTAAAATTTCGAAGTACGCGAAAATACCGAATACCACTGGATCAAAGCTTGGTCCAGGAGCCACTTTCGTTAAAATTTGCTCCTCTGCCGCGAAGATGCCTTTCAACTCAACGCTGTTCGATTGCGTCGCACGCATGCCCATTGTATCCCAGTCGTCTTTTACGATAAATGTTTCTTGGTCAGGTGTTAAATACGCGAATACTGATAATGGTGACTCACCTGTATTATCTTGCCCAAATGAAACCAACTTGTCGCAATATTTTCCCATAGATAAGAAGACTTTCTTGCCGTAGAAACGATACGCGCCGCCCTCTTCTGGACGAGCCTCAGAAATCGAACCGAATAACACGCGGTCATTCGAAGGTTCAGAAATCCCAAATGCCAACAACTTGCCTTCTGCAGCATCGCGAAGGATTTGTTCCCCCTTCTTGTTGCCAAAACGAACCATGTGCTTGCCAAGGCCGACAATAATTTGGTGCATGTTCACCCCAAGCGCAGTCCCTGGAGCCGCCATCGCAAGACGTGTTTGTTCTTGCGCAATCTCTTTCAGCGACAGACCGAATCCGCCGTACTCTTTTGGCACGAACGCTTTCAAGTATCCCGCCTCTTTTAACGCTGCATAGTCTTCCGCAGGCCACGCATTCTCTTTGTCATAACGCGGTGCACGCTCATGAATTTCTTGTAATAACTCTTCCGATAAAAACATAAAAAGCCTCCTTAATATCTTATACAACGATAGTATAAAATATTAAGGAGACCGTGGCAAAAAGTTAGTTTATGATTTTAATCATCTAAATCTCACTTGCAAGTTGAGTTTAATAAAATCTTCGCCGTTTTCTGAAAACAACTCTCCAAAACCATGTCTTGACGTAGATGCTGTTTCATATTTAGTATTCTTCAATAAGTAATCTTCAAAACTACTTCTATTGTATATGTGATAAGCAAGGACATCGCCTTCTTTTGTAACGATAATATATCCCCCAGAAGCCTCATCGATACCATCCCAAATAGTCGCAGGCTTCATCCCTAATGCTACAGCCGTTAAAAACTTTTTGAATTTATATTTATACGCATTCACATTGCCATAATTCATAGGGTTTTCCGATTCAAGTTTTGCAACCATTTCATCACAATTGGTAATACCATCTTTATAATAATATAACAACGTCTTTGCTATAATTTTGTCCATATTACTATCAATCAATACTAAATTATCTTCGAAAGATTGATTATTCATTTTATAAAATTCTAATTCTCCATCTTCTTCAACAATTTTGGTAATACGTCCTCTAAGATCAGTATGTGCTTTTCCGCCTGACATTTTATATATTTCATTAGCTTCTTCTAATAAATTAGGATAATTGTGTTTAATTTTATAAATAAAATTTGTTGTCTGTCCTGCGTTTAATAATGTTGGAGCTGACCCTAATTCAGACTTGATGGAAAAGCCTACTGTTGGACAATATCCTGTCTGCACATCCACAATGTTTATTGTAATGTCACTTTTATCCCTAGCAGGGGCAGCTAACTTATAACATAATATTCTTCCCATAAACTCTTCCGTACTATTTACTGAAAATGCACTTGTAGAGACTTTTCTTTTTATTTCCTCTAATAAAGTTGTAGCTTCTGAATCGAACTCACTAGCGGGTAATTCTACCTTTTTTTCTCCATTAACAAATATATTAATCAATTGACCTGTGTGGTATTCTTTAACTTCACCTTTAATTTCTTCTCTTATAATTTTAATAATTGGGAAATAAATATCTTCTAATTTATTTAAATCACTATCAGCCGCATATATCTTTCCGTCTGCTAACAATCTTAGTAGAACATATATCTCTGACCATTCCCCTTTATTTCCTTTAATCATAACTATCTCCTAACTCTCAACAGAACGAGGGTAAAAAATATTTAATTTTCTAAACCACTATTAACTAAGTATTTTTTTATTTTTTCTGCAATCGCACGTATAACAGGAACTGTTACCGTATTTCCAAACTGCTTGTATAAATGAGTATCTGCAACAACAAATTTAAAATCATTTGGAAACCCTTGAAGCCTTGCCCATTCTCGAGGCGTCATCTTCCTAACAAACTCTCTATTAATTTCTCCTTTAATATGAGTAACTGGGGTGAAGTTCGTCAAACGGTTATCAATGATTAAATTACGTTCTCTTCCCATACCCCCACATACAATTGCTCCAGCCACAGAATCAGTACTTCTAATTTCATACCCAAATCCGTTGCCTTTTGAAGCATGTCTTTCTTTATGTTTTTTCAAGGATTCTAAGTATGCAGTAGACAAATAATATTTTGGTGAAACCTCATGTTCATCCACGATATCTTTGATTACTTTTGTATCGTCAGTCTTTTCTGGGAACTCAAAAGTTTTTGGCGCGATATCTTTCCGGAACGCTACAATATATATTCTTTCTCTATTTTGTGGCACTCCAAAATTTTTACTATTCAAAACTTTATAAAACACTACATATCCTAATTCTTCTAAAATTTCTTTTATAACTTTGAAAGTTCGTCCTCTATCATGGTTGACAAGATTCTTTACATTCTCGCAAAATACTACTTTTGGATTGTGTCTTTTTATAATTCTCGCTACATCGAAAAACAATGTGCCTCTTGCGTCTTCAAAACCCTTCTTATGTCCCGCTAAAGAGAATGCTTGACACGGAAAGCCAGCAAGAAGAATATCGTGCTCTGGAATATCATTTTCATTCACTTCAGTAATGTCTCCAGCAATATCAATTTTATCATCGAAATTAGCTTTATAAGTTTCTACTGCTTTTTTATCCCATTCACTAACAAACACGGTTTTTATATCATTTCCAAAAGCCTGTTCAAATCCTAATCTTATTCCTCCAATTCCTGCAAACAAATCGATAGATCTATACATCTTCCTGTCCTCTCTCACATTCAATAATATCCTCAATATTACAATTTAACTTCTCACAAATTCTTCCCAGTATTTCTAATCTTACAGGTTCGTTGCGCCCCATTCTAGAAATTGTTGACGGTCCTGTCCCTATCAACTTTTGCAAATCCCCTTTGTTCATATTTCTGTCTATTAATAACTTCCATAATCTATTATATGAAAACTTCATAACTATCCTCTTTTCTATTCGTTGGCATAGATTTTCTATCCGAAATTATAACATCCTTTTTATAAAATAGAAATCTATTTATCTTATACATCCATACCTTTATTTTCAGGTTAATTTTTATAAATTTAAATTGTATTGTTCTCGTCGTATATATTCCCTTTTTGCCAGAACAAAAAGCCAGCCGCAATCACGACTGACTTTTGTATATTCTTTATTTCGCTTATTCATAGTGGAAGATTTTAACAATAGTCCCGACAAGGCCGATAGAAAGTGCGATATGTCCGATACCTGACATTCCTGTTAAAGCGCTATTGTTTCCCATTTTTTATCCTAAGTACTTCTAGGGAGTTATTTAAGGTCAAAACTCTCAGCTTATGTGTGATAATTTATGCAAAAAATTGATAGTTAAAGTATACCCAAAAAAACTATCTATGTTCAACGAGCTAATATCCTCTTATTTTCTATAACCTACCCCATATTTACGACAAAATCTAATTTTATACTACTCAATAAATTTATACGAACAAATCACTATCGTCTAACAAGATACTCTTAATATTTTCTATTCCCACTTTTTCATCAGATTCATCTGAGAACAAATCAAATTTATACTTAATAAACATTGCACTGCTATCACTATGAGTTGACATAATTATTTGATAGTCTGAAAACGAATGTCTCATCAAATCAATAAGAGCATATACATTCATAGCATCCATATCTTGAATAGGGTCATCAACAGCCAATAGTTTGAATTCTTTCGAAATTTTAAAGGTTGTATTCAACGCTAATGTAAACACGAATGAAATAACTGCAATTTGCCCAGAGCTGAGCTGGTACATAATATCTTGGCTGCTTTCACTATTTGCTAACAACCTAATATTGGTATTATTTTGGGTAGTTAATAAAACGCCCATACCTTGCTGATAGTTCTGTAGAATTTTTGCTGAGTATAAATAAAATGGTAGCTTGAGTTGTTGAATCAAATTCTCTTGATAAAATTTAATGTTATCATTTAATTCATTTATTCTCTGCCCAAGATAGGGTAAATAAGAATCAAGCAGCTTGATTCTCTCCTCGATTTTCTTCATTAAGCCTAAGCAGTTTTGCTTGTACTGATAAATAATATACTCACGTTTTTGCCGAATATCTTGCGTAGAACAAGCATTAAATAAATCCTCATTAAAATTAAAATACTTCTCAAATAAATTAAATCGATCTTCACTTTTTTTCTCATCAAAATCAAACCTAAGTTTTAACTTGTTTAAAAAACTCATTAAAGCTTGCAATCTCTGTTCAATTACTTCAAGACTTAGAGGGAATAACTCAATTGATAATTGATATTGTTGAATTGATGGTCCATTTATTACTGAATATTCTTTCTTCAGTTTTCTAAATTCTTCCTTCTTTTTTTCTATTCTAGTAATATCTTTATAATATTCATAGGGGATTAAGAATTGTTTTCTCATTAACTCAATTAAAGTTTCCTTTATTCTTAAATATTCCGTCCAATTAATCTCCTCGCTAAAATTGAGCGGAAGTATATCAGTTTTTTCTTCAATTAATTTTTCAAATTCTATTGGGAGATCATAATTAACGCAGCTTCGAATTTCATCTAACAACTCCTTTGAAATATATTTCGTTTTGTTTTGTTCTATTTTAATTTGTTCAAAAAGACTTTCTTTCAGCTCAGTTAATTCGTCTAACTCTGTTTTTACTATCTTTTCGAAGATAGATAGATTATTAGTAATGACTTCGGTCATTCTATCATATGCAGATATTAAATTTTCCCTTTGTTGCCAATTATAACCACAATAAATACACGTAGATTCCTTATTATGATTATGCTTCTCCAATTCCTTTCTCAACTGTATAATAGTATTAATTTCTTGTTGATTATGACTCAACTGAGAATAATTACTTTTAAAATTATTAAATACAGATTCAAACCTTTTGAGCCACTCTTTCCCGAAGGTCCAATTGTAAAACTCTAATACTTTTAATTTAATTAAATCAAAGTTAATTTGCTGAAATTCAACAGATAAAAGTTGTTTCAACTCTTCGCTGTCCTTAAGCATTTTTTGTTCATCTTCTAATACCCTTATCAATGGAATATATTCTTTTAAAATGAATGCTATATAATTTTTTTCTTCAGAAAATAAAGAATATACCTTATTAATATCATCAAACGCTTTCTTATCCCAAATAATATTTTCGAACACTATATATTTAAGAAAATCTTTGTTTCGTAAAATGTCTGCTTCAAATCTTAAACTTTGTCTTTTTAAAAAAAAGTCTTTTGGGGAAAATTCCAACAAAAAGTCATGAAAATCGTCTACTTCCTGAAGATAATTTTGTAAGTTAATTTCTAACACTTCATTTCGAAATGGAATTTCTTCATTATTAAACAGAAAATCTCCATCTATTCTTAAAGGTAATTTCTTGTATTTAACTGGACTTTCAATTGAAAATTCTTTTATACTCTCTTTTTTACTTATTAATTTCTTTTTTGCATCGGCAAATAATCTCTTTATGTCTTCTAAATTCTTCTTTTTTTCAAAGTAAGAATCAATATTCATTAAGAAGTTTAAACATTCCTTTCTGTCTTTTTCCTTCTTTCTTAGATAATAATCCGATTCATCTTGTTGAACATAATTAAATAAATCAAACGTATTCTTTAAGATATAGTCCTGAGATGTACATCCTAAAAATAACCTGATACGCTCCTGCACTTCACTCTCGTCAAGTGCATCTGATTTTTTAAAATTATGCAAATCTTCAAATGGATACTCCGAATTCAATTCAAGGAATCTTTTAAATTTCACCAACGACTGCTTTGGAGTGTTATTTCTAGTGTTATTTTGATCTTTATCATAAAAACTAGTAATCACCAAACTCTGTTTCTCTTCATTTATCAACTCAATTCGAATAATAGTATCTTCTTCACTGTTATTTTGAAAATATGGCACTTCAAAAGCACTTCTTCCGTCAGAATAATTTGCCTCTGATACTCTTCTAATATCACCAGTTAATGATAATTCAATCGCATCGAAAATTGTTGTTTTGCCAAACCCATTAGGTCCAACAAAAAGTGTCACATCTTTTTGAAAATTTAAGATTAAAGTGCTTCTTATGTTTTTAAAGTTTTGTATTAAAATTCTTTCAATTTTCATTAAAAACCTCCCACTGTTAAATTCTCAATTAAATCAATAATTATATCACTATCATTTTCATAATCAGTTAATGTATCCGATATTATATTTTTTCTTTCGTCATTTGTTAAAACATTAGAATACCAGTTTATTAAAATGTCATCTTTTTTTTCTTTTTCGATATTTTCAAATTGTTGTTCTATAGTTTGATACACACTTTCTCTTCTCGGAAGAACGAAAAAAGGCATTTTTACTCCTAGTTCCATAGCTATAAAATAACTCTCAGAAAAAAACATATCATTCTCAAATTTTAAAAAATCTTTTTCTAACACCTCCACTAAAGCCTCATTGTTTGTTATTCCCTTCAATTCTTCCCTTCCTTCTGCGGTGTATAAAATGACAAACTTTCTGAAATAATAAAAATCCTCTTCTATTAATAAAATAGATTTTTGAATTCTTTCATCCTTAAAAGATTGTTTTAAATTATCTACTTCAACTAATATGAACATAGTGGTATTTTTTTTTATATTTTCAAGTCTTTTACTCGTTGTTAAAGTCGTAAATCTTTCAATAACAGCATTACTTTTTTCCAAATTAAAATAATTTACTAATTCTTCCACACTATTTTCGTGGATAATAAAATACTCTGATTTTAACCTATTAGTAAATAAATTAATATCCGTATCTTCAATTCTATTAAAATTATTACTTTCCAAAAAAGTCGTTATCAATTCCTTCATGCTAACTACCCCTCCCATACATTCACAATTTCAGTTATCGCTTTGTCAACACTAATAAAACTCATATTTGGTTTAAAAATATTATTTTTATCCTTTGTGATATCTTCCATTCCAATAATTGGGTCATCTAAAATTGTCCCATTAATGGTTCTATTAATTAAAAAATCTCTATCAAATGTTGCCTTTATAAATTCTTTATTTCTAATTAATTTTTCTACTAGGGTACTAATTTTCGCTGAATTATTGTTTATATCAATCAACGAAATTCTGTAACTTTTATTACTGTTATCTTTATAGCTATAAGTCTCAAATGGATACTTCTGGACTTTTTGCAATAGTTCATAAAATATGTTTTCTAAAAGCGTTGTTGTAAATAATAGGGTGAAATCCGCCCCCTCACTTTCTTGGGGTAGAAGCATTCTAACTACTTTTACAAACTCTTCTTTAGACAGTCCTATAATTTCTTTAATAACGCAATCCATACTATCAAAAACGCTTTTGTTAACATTTTTTTCATTTTCAGAATGATACTTTTCCCAGCTATAAATTAATGTGTTCTTCATTTTAATTACTGGATCCTCTTTTATTACTGTTTGAATAAGATTTAATATATCGCTAAAATAAATTTCAGGGTATAATTTGTTTTTATGCGCCTTTCCAATACTGGCATCTAATAATGCACCAACATAATATAAATATACTCGTTCTAAATGAACGTCATCATCTTTTAGCACGTTACTGTTTAAAGCTAATATCTCTTCTATTTCTTTCTTACAGTATTCCTTTATTTTATCGTTTGTTTCTTCTGAAATTGGGCAGAATGTAATTTTATTTTTTCTATCATAAATATATAATTTTACCCTTGAATTATTAGGAGTATATTTATCTCGATTTTTATATTTATTCCTATACTGCTGTCTTGATAAATTGAAATCTTTTACTGCACACACTACATGTAAAAACCTTTTATTAGGTGGAACTTCTACTTTTATAATATTTCCTCTACCATCAAAACTATGAATTTGAAAACCTTTTTTTGTTATTATCTCTTTTTGTTTATTAAATCCTCTTTTTTGGATTTTAAATATTTCAGAATAATCTTCTCTTTCATCACCAGCAATGTAGGCTTTCACTTGATGTCTAGATATCACATTACCTTTATCGTCAACAATGTCAAAATCTTCTGCATTTTCGTATCGAATAGCAAAATTCAGATAATTTTTTTCTTTTTTAATTATACTTTCTTTAATTTCCCTTAACGCAACTAAAAAACCCACTTTACCTTGATGAATATATCCACTCCAACTAGGAGTGGCATTTCTAGATAGATTTGCTTTTAAACTAACCACGTAAGCCTCCAGTAATGTATATATTTTTACAACTATAGTTATTAATCTAATCTTCCTTCTATGCTATCAAAATTTACTTCCTTCTTAATTTAGAAGATTTTTTGCATTAAAAATCAATCTACTGTAATTTTATACTAACTTCTTAAGAATTAGTAGACTATAATTCGCTTTTTCACACTATCTCTTTTAGAATGTCTTTTTATTGCTAAAATCTTGTTATTATTTTAATTAAAGCCTAGAAACTCATTGTCTCTAGGCTTTCTGTAAGATACATTATTACTCCCACTCTATTGTAGCGGGCGGTTTGCTCGTGATATCGTAGACGACGCGGTTGACGTGGGCTACTTCGTTGACGATACGGGCACTGATCGTTTGCAAGACTTCCCAAGGGATGCGAGCGAAGTCACTCGTCATGCCGTCGATACTCGTTACGGCACGGATGCCAATCGTGTAGTCATACGTTCTGCCGTCTCCCATCACCCCAACGCTGCGGATTCCTGGAAGAACCGTGAAGTATTGCCATACGTCGCGTTCGAGGCCGTTTTTGGCGATTTCTTCGCGTAAGATGGCATCAGATTCGCGGACGATTTCAAGTTTTTCTTCGGTCACTTCTCCAAGCACGCGGATTCCAAGTCCTGGTCCTGGGAATGGTTGGCGCCATACGATAGAGTCTGGCATGCCAAGCGCTGTTCCAAGTGCACGTACTTCATCTTTGAAGAGCGTGTTCAAAGGTTCGATGAGCTCGAATTGCATGTCCTCTGGAAGTCCCCCTACGTTATGGTGAGACTTGATGGTTTGCGCTGTTTTCGTTCCGGATTCGATAATGTCTGTGTAAAGCGTTCCTTGCGCAAGAAAATCCACGTCTGTAAGTTTTGCCGCTTCGTCGTCGAATACGTACACGAACTCATTTCCGATAATTTTTCGTTTTTGTTCAGGGTCGCTTACACCTTTTAGTTTCGATAGGAAACGTTCTTGAGCGTTCACGCGGATAATATTGAGACCAAATTTACCAGAAAGGCTCTCCATCACTTGGTCGCCTTCCCCTTTACGAAGCAAACCGTGGTCTACGAAAATACAGATAAGTTGGTCACCGATTGCTTTTTGCAAGAGTACCCCAACGACACTAGAGTCTACTCCTCCAGAGAGACCAAGCAAGACTTTCTTATGGCCCACTTTTTCGCGGATTTTCGCAATTTCCATTTCAATAAAGCTGTCCATTGACCAGTCGCCAGTTGCTCCACAAATATCGAACACGAAGTTACGAAGCATGTCGTTTCCGTGAATACTGTGGCGCACTTCTGGGTGGAACTGTACGCCGTAAATGCGACGTTCTTGGTTTTCAAAAGCCGCAAATGGCGTGTGCGCATTCGAAGCCGTCACGCTAAACCCTTCCGGAATCGCAGTAATACGGTCGCCGTGGCTCATGAGTACCTCTTCCTCTTCAGCTAACCCTTTGAAAATGCCTGAAGCCGTGTTAAAGACATCGACTTTCGCAGAACCATATTCACGCGTTGTAGACGATTCTACCGTCCCACCGAACAGATGCGTTGTCAGTTGCATCCCGTAGCAAATCCCGAGCACTGGAATTCCCAATTCAAAGATCGCAGGATCCACGGTAAAAGCATCCTCTGCATAAACGCTATGTGGCCCCCCGGAGAAAATAATCCCTTTTACGTTGCCATGTGCCTTAATTTCTTCGGCTGTAATGTCGTTATGTAGCAACTCGCTGAACACACCGAATTCACGAATACGACGCGTAATCAACTGATTGTACTGACTGCCGAAGTCGAGCACGATAATCTTTTCTAATGAAGTGGTTTGAGCTGTCATAAGAGGCCTCCTTAGTTTTAGTTCTTTTTCATTGTAACAGAAAAGCACGAAAATTACTTAAAAAAATGAATTTTTTGTTCGGATTTTTTAGGCCTGTTTTCCGCGTCACACCAAGCTTTCATTCGGATATATAAATTAGTATATAGAGTGTACACTCACTCAACGCGACCTTCAAAAATATTGTTAAATCAATGTTTCTAGCTGTTGACATCACGCTCAAAAATTGTGTTTTTATTTTTTGAAATGTAGCATATATGCTACTTTTGGTTTTTTTACAAAAAACTAACCAGTAGACATGCTACTGGCTAGAGATTGTATTCATTTAACATTTTTCAAGAATTACCGTTCTTGCTTTTTCCTCGGTATCGTCACTTTCATCGAACCCATCAAATGGAGCTTTCGGATCTTGCACTTTCGGTTTGCGCTTCAAGGCATTGCAGATTTCATCCACATGGCGAAATGCAAATTCAAAGTCATCTGTCCATCCAGTATGACCTGTAATGATTTTTAGCGAAAGATTTCTCTTTCTGAGCTTTTCTTCTAGTCGTTTCAACGATACACTTTGTAATTTTCTATCTTCTGCGAGCGTGTTTAAAAACGCATACCCACCGTCCGCACCAAACCAAATCGTGTCTCCGGTAAACAAATACGCATCATCGATTAAATACACTATATGTCCCCACGTATGACCAGGCACAAGGAAGGCTTCGATTTTAATATCGTGAATATAGAAAATCTCCCCATCTTCTATCAATGTTTTGTCATTTTCGATATGCACTTGAGGAAGTTTATACAGTCCCCAGTACACTTTACGACGAACTCGGCCTTCCAAGTAGTCATTCTCCACACGGCCCACATATATCTTTGCCTTTTTAAACAACCCTTGGCTATCCACTTCAATCGCTCCAACGTGATCCGTATCCTGGTGCGTAATGAGAATCTCGTTGATACTTTCCGGTCGAATATCGAGCCATCGCATCTTCTCGGCAAGTCTGTCATAGTTATACCCAGCATCAATCATAATTGTGTAGCCGTCTTTGGTGTAAAAGTAAATATTGGCCACATATTCTCGGATACAACTTACTCTTTCGTCGATATGGCCCGTGTTTAGTGGTTTGAAAATTTCCTTTCCTCTAAACATAAACGACATGAACTTTTGTTGCTTTAAAGAATCCTTTTTCGCCATCGCTCTCACCTTGATTTTTTTGTCTTGGCGATTCTAAAATCAAATTTTCTTGAGCGGAAACCATCGATTCACTCTCGCGCAATAGTCCTTATAGGCCTCACCGTATATTTCATAAAGCCATTTTTCCTCGGTATTACGAATCACGACGGTTATTATTACCCACTGAATCGGAATCAGAATCAGCAACCACACATTATGCATGGTTAGGGTAATCCCGATGCTGCTGAGCCACCACGAAAAGTAAATTGGATTGCGAGTGCGCGCGTAAATTCCTGTTGTCTTGAATTCCATAGTTTGGATACTTATGCTAATAAACGACTTCACTCCGCAGAGCCACTGAATTCTCGCTGCAATAATCATTAAGAGGAATCCCACTAGATAAAATAAATCTCTGAATCCACCCGTTAACAGTCCACTCTGGAGTACTGACTGACTCAGCAGCAACCCCGTTAAATTCAGCACAAGCATACTTATGTATAGGTAACGTGCTGCTCCATAAGTCGGTAGTTTTTGATGATTATCTTGATCACTTTTTAAGTACATGTTCTCACCTCATTATTAAAGAAACCATACTACAAGCTACAATTTTTTCACCTACATTTTACCACTACTATCCCGCGTTTTAAACAGCTTTTTTTATGGATTTTACAAAAAAAAAAGAGATTCCCCCACAAATAGGAATCTCTCTTCATTTATTGAGTATTCAGTTATGTCTTTTTAGTCCTCTAACACAAAAATCTCTTCAACATTTAGCTGGAGTAACCTTGCAATCTTCATCGCAAGTTCAAGGGTAGGATTATATTTATCATTCTCAATGGCAATAATGGTCTGTCTGCTTACACCCAACGTTTTTGCCATATCCTCTTGTCGCAATCCTGCTGCTTTTCTTAGCTGTTTAATATTATTTTTCATATGCCATCACGCTTTCTGAAAAAAATAAACGCCAACAGCCAATACTACGATAACAGTGACAACTGCTAGAATGACTCCTTGAACAAGTTTATTTGGTTCTTTATACTCTTCATCACCAGCAATCATATTGCGTTTCATTGCGGTTTGAGCAAATCCTTGCACACTTACAGATAAGAGCAAAATTAAGCAAGGAAGCATTTCAAGTTTGCCACCACCAACAAGTGCTTGATAGATATTAAATCCTGTCCATGCACATAAACCCAAAAGCGCTGTTTTATAGCCCCACGCCTCAGAACGCAACTGAATATCTCTGTCCATTTCATCCATCTTTTTCATGGCTTTGTTCCTCCAAATTTTTTGTAATAATGTCAAGAGCTCTTTACATTTCAAATTATACTCTCCCATCTAAAAATGTCAAGAGGTTTTTACATTTTATTTTTAATTTTTTTGCAATGAACAAAGATGTATTCTTTCTTACGGTTCCCCGTACTCTTACTAAGAAACCCGTACCGCTTCACCTACAAAAACAGAGCACACACATTGTTGTAAAAAAATAATCGATTACGAAAAATCGAGCGGATTTTATAATCGCAGTAATGGGGGATAGCAACCAATGTGAATTACTGACTCTAGGGTAAAACCCGTAGAGTCAGTTTGAAGCTTGGTAGAGATTGAGACGTAGGCTCAATCCGGTGCCCCATTACAGCGACTATAAACAAATCCGCAAGGATTTTGAGTAATCGATGTACCTAATATTTTTTAATTTGCACAAAGTCAATGTGGTGTCCCACTGTTTTATGTAGGATGAAGTCGGCGCGGGTTTTCGTTGGTAAGATGTATTCCTTAAGGTTCTTCAGGTTAGTCTTCTGCCACACATCTTTCGCCATCGCAATCGCATCCGCACGATTCCCAATCGCATATTGATAGTAATAGTTATCCGGCTGTGATTTCGCACGGTCCATCAACAATTCGAAACGCTCCAAGTACCATTGCTCAATCAGCGTTGCATCGGCATCTACGAAAATCGACCAGTCGAAGAAATCACTCACGTAAATTTCACGATTTGGCGGTAGTTGCAACACATTAATCCCCTCAACAATCAAGATGTCAGGCGACTCAATCGTCTGCACTTCCCCTGGCACAATATCGTAAATCTCATGCGAGTAGACCGGCGCATCCACGCTTGGATTTCCCGTCTTCACTTCGAGTAAGAAATGAACGAGAGCTTCCATGTCGTAACTTTCCGGGAATCCCTTGCGATCTAAGATACCGCGGTTAATCAGCTCCTGAGTCGGTAATAAGAATCCGTCTGTCGTCATTAGGAAAACGCGCTTATCCGGGTAGCGTTGTTGTAGCATCGTTTGCATCAAGCGGGCAGTCGTACTCTTCCCAACGGCCACACTCCCAGAAACCCCGATAATAAAAGGTACTGTTTTCTTCGTTTGATGAAGAAATTGCTGTTCCTCCGTGCGTAATTCAATATGTTTTTTAAAGTATAAATCGAAATAATCAAGCATCGGCACATACACTTCTTGTACGTCCTGTAGGGAAATGCGGTCGTTTAATGAGGTTAAGTGCGCAAGTTCTTCTCTCGTCATTGTGAATGGATGGGCGCCTTCGTACTGGCTCCACTCTTCTCGTTTAATTTGGTAATACGTCTCGTTTTCTTTCAACGGATTCGTCTCCTTCAGCTACTGAGTCCTATTCTTGAATTGTACCACATGTTGAACACGGTTTCTATTTTTCATTATCTTAAGTTTTTCCCATGAAATCGCCGTGTTTGTTTACGTCGGGGCGTGGATTTAGTAGAATGAAAAGTGAATATAAGGAAAGGATTTGTCGTATGAAACCACAAACAGGAACAGGCCTGGCAAATGGAAAGATTATTCTAGCCGGTGAACATGCCGTTGTGTATCACGAACCAGCGATTGCACTGCCAATTGACGCGGTTTACGTGAAGGCGGATATAGTCTCTGTAAAAGAGGGCCAAACGATTCAATGTGAACTTTATACAGGCGACGTAAACGAGATGCCTACTTCGATGGCAGGGCTACAATTTGCGATTCGCGAAGCGTTCAAACTAGCCTCTGAAAAAGACGTGACGGCTCATGCTTTTACGCTCTCGATTGAGTCTACGATTCCTGCAGAACGTGGAATGGGCTCAAGCGCTGCAGTCAGCGTTGCGGTGGTGCGTGCCATTTTCGATTTCTTGGATGCGACTCTTCCTGAAGAAACCTTATGGGACATCGTTCAAGGCGCAGAAACCATTTCACATGGAAATCCGAGTGGCGTCGACACGGCGACAACGAGCGGGACGCGTCCTGTATTTTTCCAAAAAGAACAAGAACTACAAACGCTCCACCTCGATATGCCAGCATACCTCGTGATTGCCGATTCGGGTGTTACTGGAAATACGAAGCAAGCGGTGCAGCATGTGAGTACCTTGCAAGAACGCATCATCGACCCTACTACACAAGAGACTGGTTCGGATGCGGTCCAATCGATTGGCGCTATCGTGAATGAAACGAAAGAGGCCATCGAGGAACAAGACCCACAAAAACTTGGGCAACTGATGAGCGAAAATCATGAACGCCTCCAACAACTCGGCGTGTCGCATGACGTCATTGATACACTCGTCGATACGGCCCATCAAAACAACGCACTTGGGGCCAAAGTCACAGGTGGCGGCCTTGGAGGATGCATGATTGCCCTCGTTGAAACCGAGGAAGATGCCCTTCATTTACAAGAACAATTCATGAAACAAGGAGCGCAGGCGGTCTGGATTCAGTCGCTGGCGAAAAAGGAGAATACCAAATGACATCGAACATTGGAATCACGCGTGCGCATACGAATATCGCACTGATTAAATATTGGGGAAAGGAAAATAAGGAACTCTTCATTCCGATGAATAGCAGCCTTTCTTTGACCCTCGAAGCCTTCTATACCGATACTAAAGTCGAACTCACAGACGCCTTAACGGAAGACGAGTTCTATCTTAACGGCACCAAACAAGACGAAGCGGCAACGGCTAAAATTACGCGCTTTTTAGACTTGTTCCGCGCTGAAACTGGAGACACCCGTCGTGCTCGTGTGGAGAGTCTGAACTTTGTCCCAACAGCAGCAGGCCTTGCGAGCTCTGCTTCCGCATTTGCGGCACTAGCTGGTGCGATGAACGAGGCGACAGGCCTTCAGTTGCCTGCCCAACAATTATCGACTTATGCGCGTCGTGGTAGCGGTAGTGCTACTCGTAGTCTCTTTGGCGGATTTGTCGAATGGAATAAAGGAGACTCCAACGAGAACAGTATGGCCATCCCTGTCGACGATGCACAGTTTGACATCGGGATGATTATTATCGTCGTGAGTGCGGCCGAAAAGAAAATTTCGAGTCGTGCCGGCATGGAACTGACCGTTTCTACTTCTCCGTTTTACGAAGGTTGGGTCACTTCAGCGGCAACCGATTTAGCCGACATCAAAGAGGCCATCAAGGACCGCGACATTCATCGTATCGGCTCTATTGCGGAATTTAACGGCATGAAAATGCACGCTACGATGCTGGCAAGTAACCCTCCATTCTGTTATTTCGAACCGGAGAGTATTATCGCCCAACAAACGATTCGCACAATTCGAGAAGAACGAGGCATTCCGGCCTACTTCACGATGGATGCTGGGCCAAACGTCAAAGTGATTTGCAAGGCGAGTGATATTCCAGCGATTCTAGAAGAGCTTGGCAAAGTATTCCCGAGTGAAAAACTCATCCCAACGCTTCCAGGAGAAGGCATTCGTACATTGACAGAAGACGAATGGAACGCTTCTCTTGCCGCTTTCGAAGGGAAGTGAGCGCGTGACGATTACTTCAAAAGCTCCCGGTAAACTCTTTATCGCCGGAGAATATGCGGTTGTCGAACCCGGACATGGTGCCATTGTTGCAGCTGTGTCGCGCTACTTAACCGTCACAATCGACGAAGCTACTAGTGTAGGAACCTTAACCTCTACGCAAAATCCAGACGTCGTTGTGGAATGGATTCGTAAAGGAGAATTGTTCCATGCAAAGGAAGACCATCCCTACAAATTGGTCGAAGAAGCGATTTTTGTCGCAGAACAGTATGTACGCGAATCCGGCAAAAAAACATTTGCCCTCTACTCACTTTCGATTACAAGTGAACTCGATGACGCTAAGCGTGGTATTAAATACGGACTTGGTTCCAGTGGTGCCGTTGTAGTCGCAACGATTCAAGCCGTTCTTGATTTCTACAAGACTCCACGCACATCTCTACTCGTCTATAAGCTGAGTGTGTTAACGAATCTCCGCTTATCCCAACGTGGATCCTTTGGAGATATCGCCGCCTCTTCTTTTGGAGGAATGGTGTATTACACAAGCCCAGATCGAAGCAGTTTACTCGAACAATTACAAAACCAATCGATTAAAGCCATTTGTGATACCGACTGGAAAGACCTCACCATTATACGTCTTCCAGAAATCCCAAACTTCACCCTCTTAGTAGGATGGACGGGACAAGTCGCTATCACCGATTCACTCATTCAAGCCACTGAGAAGAAACGAAAAGTCGAAACCGATAACGCCTTTTACAAGGAATTTCTCGCAAAGAGTCACGCCATCGTTCAAGGCCTACAAAACGCTTGGAACAATCAAGACATCCCAGCCTTACAAGAAGGCATCCGTGCCAACCGTGCACTCTTAAATGAATTCGCACGAGAAATGCAGCTAGAAATTGAAACACCAGCACTACAAACGCTCTGCGACCTTGCAGAACAAGTCGGTGCCTGCGCAAAAACATCTGGCGCTGGTGGCGGCGACTGCGGCATTTGCTTTACACAAAACAAACAACAACGACAACAAATTACAACCGAATGGGCCAAGGCTCAAATTCAAGTGCTTCCGCTGACCATCGCAGAAGCCTGGTAAAGGAGATTAATGATGGATTTATTTCAACAACAAATGAATCGAAAGGACGAGCACGTAGGTCATGCGAACCAGCAATACCGTGCAACGAGCGCTCCCGAGTTCGTGGAAACGCGATTCGTACACCATCCCTTCACGACCGTTGATGTGGCTGATGTGTCACTAAAGACAAAGCTCGTCGGACTCACCTTCGACGTTCCATTTTTCATCAACGCCATCACGGGTGGAAGTCCGATCACGACTGCGTTAAACCAACGCTTAGCCATCTTGGCTCGTGAAACAGGCATGGCAATGGCGACTGGTTCGATGAGTATCGCGATGAAATTTCCTGAAAGTGCAGAAAGCTTCAAGGTGATTCGCCAGGAAAATCCAAACGGTATCCTTTTTGCGAACCTTGGTGCGCATTACGACGCTGAAGCAGCTAAACGCGCTGTCGACATCATCGAAGCCAACGCGATTCAAATTCACGTCAACCGTGCACAAGAACTCGTCATGCCAGAAGGTGACCGCGTCTTTAGCAATTGGCTTAAAAACATCGAAGCAATCGTTAAAACAAGTGCCGTTCCCGTTATCGTCAAAGAAGTCGGATTCGGATTTAGCCGTGAAGCCATTGCACAACTAGAAAGTATTGGCGTAGCTGCCATCGACATTAGCGGTACTGGCGGTACGAATTTCGCCAAAATCGAAAACGGCCGTCGCAAGGAAGATAAACTTGATTTCCTAGAAGACTGGGGGCAAACGACCTTGACGTCGCTCATGGAAACCCAAGGAAGCCGCACCCCAATCATCGCTTCCGGTGGTGTGAAGTCGCCAATGGACATGGCCAAATGCTTCGCGCTAGGAGCCAGCCTCGTCGGATTGTCTGGTGAAATGTTGCATCTCGTACGTAAAGACGACTCCCTTCCAGACGCAATCAATACGGTTCAAACATGGAAAGAGCAACTGACAACGATCTTAACGCTTGTCGGTGCTGATAGTATTTCTAGTCTCCAACAAGCCCCTATCGTGGTCGCACCAAGCATCCAAAACTGGTGTGACGCCCGCGGGATTGATTGGAAACATCTTGCACAACGTTAAAAACAAAAAGAGCTTAGGCGATTGCCTAAGCTCTTTTCTATTTTTACGGGAAAAATAAGTAATGGATAATGCGCAGTACGTAGAAGAAAATTCCCACAATCAGTAAAACGACCATCGCCACATGCACATACGGTCCTACTGGTGTATTCACGAAAGCTTGTAGCGCTGGGATTTTTGTATATAAGACAAAGTACAAGGCGCTAATCCAGAACCCGAGTCCTAATAATCTTTTCATGAGATGTCCTTTCTATAAAACGAAGTACTGCATGATTAAGCTAGAGACAGCCACCATAAACCAAGTCGCTAGACCTGTTAAGATTGGTTTTGCCCCTGCTTCTTTGAATTGTTTGAAAGAAACTTGCATTCCGATACCGGCTAATGCCATCGCCATCAACCATTTAGATGCTAATTTTGCATACGGAACAAGGAAATTTGGGAATAAGCCCACGCTTGTAATGATGGAAGCGACCATGAACCAGATGATAAACATTGGCACGATTTTCTTCCATTGAACGCTTTGTCCTTCTTGTTTCATACGACGTGCTTCGACTAAAGATAACACGAGACATGCTGGAACAATCATCAATGCACGAGTGAGTTTCACGATTGTTGCGATTTCTAAGGCTTCCGCACTGTAACTTGCGCCGGCTGCGACCACGCTTGATGTATCGTTAATCGCTGTCCCTGCCCAAAGTCCGAATTGCGATGCGTCCATGCCCATCATATGTCCTAAGAATGGGAATAAGAATACCGCGATAACGTTGAATAGGAAAATCGTTGAAATCGACAATGCGACTTCATCATCTTCTGCTTTAATAATCGGTGAAGCTGCCGCAATCGCAGAGCCCCCGCAAATCGCAGTCCCGAAACCAACAAGAATCTTCAAAGGACGAGAAAGTTTGAAGAAGTTCCCTACCAGCAGCGCTGTTAAAAACGCTACAGAAATCGTCACGATTGTCACTGGGAACGATGACGCACCTGTTTGACTCACTTGTGCAAACGACATTGTAAATCCAAGCGCGATAATCGAATAATGTAATAATTTTTTCGCTGAATAATTTATCCCCGGTCTAAAATCACTCGGGATTTTCCAAAATTGGTTTAAGGCCATCCCTAAAATAATGGCAAATACCGCACTCCCAATAACTGGGAATAGCTTATCGAGCATGACTGAGACAACTGCTATGGCAAATGTGCACAGCAATCCTTTTCTTCTTTCCATGAATGATGACATTTCATCAGATCCTTTCAATACTAAATCTTTTCTAGTATAGCACACTCCTCCTTGATTTTCGCACACAAATTGAAATACTCTCCCTCTTTTTTGTCGTATCTCAGAATAGGAGGGGAAAATATGGTAAAAGAAATCAAACACAATATTAATGCTAAAGGAATCGGTATTAGAATTATTTCTAGTGATTCAGAAGATGATTATATTTGTCTAACAGATCTTGCAAAATACAAAAATTCTGATGAACCAAGATTTATCATTCAAAACTGGCTAAGGAACCGAAACACACTTGAATATATAGGCCTATGGGAGATTTTAAATAATAAAGATTTTAACCGTGTGCAATTCGACACGGTTAGACAAGAGTCTGGTCTTAATCGTTTCACAATGACTCCACAAAAATGGGTACAATTGACAAATGCAACTGGAATTTTTTCAAAATCTGGAAAATACGGTGGTGGTACGTATGCTCATTATGATATCGCCATGGAATTTGCCTCATGGATTTCTCCCGAATTCAAACTTTATATTGTTAAAGATTATAAACGTCTCAAAGCTAACGAGCATAACCAACAATCTTTAGAATGGAATCTTTATCGAGAAATAGCTAAATTAAATTATAAACTTCATACTGAAGCAATAAAAGACACTATTACTCAAGATTTAACACCTGAACAACTTTCACAACAATATGCAACAGAAAGTGATTTATTAAATGTAGCTTTATTTAATCAAACTGCTAAACAATGGAAAGAAAAGAATCCTACATTGAAAGGAAATATGAGAGACTATGCGAATCTCAATGAACTTCTGGTTCTTTCAAATATGGAAAGTTATAATTCGATTTTAATTCGTAATGGTATTTCTCAAAAAAATAGACTAATTGAACTTAGAACAGCTGCTCGAAGACAACTACTTTCATTAAACCAATGGAGTTCTATTTCTCATTCAAATTACCAATTAGAATAACAAAAACCGCTTAGAATCGCACATCCATGCTGACTCTAAGCGGTTAATTTTTAGAATTGTTTTACGACAACCCCATCAGGAGTTCCTACAAGCACGATATCCGTCATGTTTGTGAAGAGACCTTGCTCTACCACGCCTGTCATGCCTTTGATTTTTTCTCCAAATGCGATTGGGTCTTTAATTGGATAGACATCCAAGTCGATAATGTAGTTTTTGCTATCGGTTAAATAACGTTCTCCGTCACGTTCGCGGAATGTTGGTTTGTATCCTAGCGCTTCAAAACGTTTGAATAATTGTTCTGAACCATACGGCACTACTTCCACTGGTAATGGGAAACGACCTAAGTAGTCGACCATTTTTGATTCGTCTACAATCCAGATAACACTTTTTGATTGTTCGGCAACGATTTTTTCGAATAATAACGCACCGCCGCCCCCTTTGATTCCTGAAAAATCTGGAGCAATTTCGTCTGCGCCGTCAATCGTTACGTCGATATAATCCACTTCATCCACGCTCTTCAACGGAATTCCAAGCGCTTCTGCTTGTTTCTTCGTTGCTAAAGAAGTCGTTACTCCCACGATTTCAAGACCTTCTTCTTTCACGCGACGACCGATTTCTTCTACAAAATAGTAGGCTGTCGAACCCGTTCCTAGACCAACCGTCATTCCACTTTCTACATATTCTGCGGCTTTCTTGCCGACTAATTCTTTCATGTTCATTCAAGTTTCCCCCTGAGAAATGATCTATGTTGAGTATAGCATAACTGGCTTCTTCAAACTATCTCTTCTCGTAAATTTCTACTTCTTTTTATGCGATGCGGCTGCTTCTAAGGCGCGTTTTAAATAACGACCCGTGTGACTGTTTTTATCCTTCGCCACTTCTTCTGGCGTCCCTGTCGCAATCACAAGTCCTCCACCGCTACCGCCTTCTGGTCCCATATCAATGATATAGTCAGCGGTCTTAATGACATCTAAGTTATGTTCGATGACAAGCACGGTATTCCCCGCTTCGACTAAACGATTCAACACTTCAAGTAGGCGTGCGATATCGTCTGTATGCAAGCCAGTTGTTGGTTCATCGAGCACGTAGAAGGTATTGCCGGTTGATACACGTTGGAGTTCGCTGGCTAACTTCATCCGTTGCGCTTCTCCTCCAGAGAGCGTTGTGGCAGATTGGCCAAGGGTTACGTAGCCGAGTCCAACATCCTTAATTGTTTGTAATTTACGTTTAATTTTTGGTACGGCTTGGAAAAATTCTACCGCTTCTTCGACCGTTAATTCAAGAATATCCGCGATACTCTTTCCTTTGTATTTCACTTCGAGCGTTTCAGAGTTATAGCGCGTTCCGTGGCAGACTTCACACGGTACATACACGTCTGGCAGGAAGTGCATTTCGATTTTCAGAATGCCGTCCCCTTTACAAGACTCGCATCGTCCACCCTTCACGTTGAAACTGAAGCGGCCTTTCTTATATCCGCGGATTTTCGCTTCGTTTGTAGTCGCAAATAAATCACGAATATCGTCAAATACACCCGTATATGTTGCTGGGTTGCTTCGTGGTGTTCTTCCGATTGGGCTTTGGTCAATATCTATAATCTTATCGAGACTTTCAAATCCAGAAATTCTCTTGAACTTCCCTGGTTTTTCCTTCGTACGCGTAATCTCACGCGCTAAGGCTTTCTTCAATACGCTGTTGACAAGCGAGCTCTTCCCAGAACCCGATACCCCTGTCACGGCTACGAAACGTCCAAGTGGCACATCCACATCGATGCCGCGTAAGTTATTTTCCGCAGCGCCTTCTAAATGGATCCAGCCTTTATCTTCAGTGCGACGTTCGCTTGGGACTGGGATGTATTTCTTCCCAGCTAAATATTGTCCTGTCAGTGATTTCTTATTCTTCTCCACTTCTTTTGGAGTCCCTGCTGCGATAATCTCACCACCGAATTCACCCGCACCTGGACCAATATCAATCAAGTAGTCCGCAGCACGCATCGTGTCTTCGTCATGTTCTACGACAATTAAGGTATTTCCAAGGTCACGCATACTCTTCAATGACTCGATTAAGCGGTCATTGTCGCGTTGGTGAAGTCCAATCGATGGCTCGTCTAAAATATAGAGCACGCCAGATAGATTTGACCCGATTTGCGTCGCTAAACGAATTCGTTGTGCTTCTCCCCCTGATAACGTTCCAGCAGCACGACTCAATGTTAAATATTGCAACCCAACATTGCGTAAGAATTTCAAACGAGAGCTTACTTCTTTTAAAATTGGAGCTGCGATTTGCTCATCAGTTTCGGATAAGTTTAAGTCTTTGAAGAAATCAATCTCATCATCTACAGAGAGTGTCAACACTTCACTAATGTTTTTGCCTCCGACTTTGACAGACAACGCCTGTTCATTTAAACGGAATCCATGACACTTCTTACATTCTGATTCGTTCATATATTGGCGCATTTGTTCACGCGTAAAATCGCTATTCGTTTCACGGTAACGGCGCTCTACGTTGACGGCTACTCCTTCAAAAGGAATTTCCACGTCACGAACGCCACCAAATTCATTTTCATAATGGAACTTAAAGGTCGCGTCTCCCGACCCGTATAACACCATATTCTTCTGCGACTGCGTCAATTTCTCGAATGGAATATTCATCGGAATCTTGAACTGTTTACAAAATTGTTCCAGCATCGTTGGATAATAGTTCGAACTAATTGGATTCCAAGGAACAAGCGCTCCTTCTTCCAGCGTTAAATTCTTATCAGGAACGATTAAATCTAAGTCGACTTCAAGCTTCGACCCTAAACCATCACACTCCGGACACGCTCCAAACGGCGCATTGAATGAAAAGAGACGTGGCTCTAATTCGCCCACCGTAAATCCACAAATCGGACATGAATGGTGTTCGCTGAAGAGATGTTCTTCTCCACCAATCACATCGACAATCGCATAGCCTTCCGCTAAACGAAGAGCCGCTTCAATCGAATCGAATAGACGGGAACGACTCTTATCATTCACTACGATACGGTCTACGACGATTTCAATATTATGCTTCTTGTTCTTCTCGAGATTGAATTCTTCTGTGACTTCATGCATCTCGCCATCCACGCGTACACGCACATAGCCGTCTTTTTGAATCTTCTCGAAGACTTTCTTATGCTCGCCTTTCTTCTGAACGACAACCGGCGCCAATACTTGAATCTTAGTCTTCTCTGGCATCGCCATGACGCGGTTTACCATTTGTTCCAAGGACTGGCTTTCAATCGGTGTGCCGTCATTTGGACAGATAGGTTTTCCCACACGCGCATATAATAAACGTAAATAGTCATTAATCTCCGTCACCGTTCCAACCGTTGAACGCGGATTACGGGACGTTGTTTTTTGATCAATGGCAATTGCTGGACTCAAACCGTCGATACTATCCACGTCTGGTTTGTCCATTTGCCCTAAAAATTGACGTGCGTATGCAGATAGACTCTCTACATAACGACGTTGCCCTTCTGCGTATAATGTATCAAACGCAAGCGAACTCTTCCCTGACCCTGATAGTCCTGTAATCACGACAAACTTGTCACGAGGAATGCTCACATCAATATTTTTTAAATTATGAGATCGTGCACCATGCACGAAAATATGGTCTTTTGCCATTTCTATACCTCTTTTTTAATCGATACCTCTATTGTATCAGACTTTCTGCACACGAACAAATGTTCTTATAGTTTCACTTCGATTTCTACCGGACAGTGGTCGCTTCCTGTGACATCGCTACGAATGTCGACTTCTTTGAGAAGCGGCGCGAGAGATTTGGACACGACAAAATAGTCAATTCTCCATCCGATATTTCGTACACGAGCACCACCCATGTAGCTCCACCAGCTATACGCCCCAACTGTGTCAGGATGTAAGTAGCGGAACGCATCCACTAAGCCACTTGCGACAACTTGGTCGAATTTCGCGCGTTCTTCTTTGGTGAATCCGGCATTATTGACATTCGTTTTTGGATTGGCCAAATCGATTTCCTTATGGGCTACGTTCAAGTCGCCGCAGAAAATGACTGGTTTTGTCTCTTCTAGTTTCTTGATGTATGCGAGAAAATCATCTTCCCATACTTGGCGATATGCAAGACGTGATAAGTCGCGCTTCGCATTTGGTGTATAGACGGTTACTAAGTAGAATTTCTCGAATTCAGCAGTAATCACACGTCCCTCTTGATCATGTTCTTCAATGCCGATGCCATAAGTCACCGATAATGGTTTTACTTTGGTGAAGATGGCCGTTCCAGAATAGCCTTTTTTCACAGCCGAGTTGAAATACACATCATACTCGCTAAACTCCATCCCGAGTTCCACTTGTTCTTGTTGCGCCTTTGTTTCTTGTAGGCATAAAATATCTGGATTACTTTCTAATACATACTCTTGTAGAGCACCTTTATTTAATACCGAACGAATTCCGTTCACGTTCCACGTTGCTAATTTCATATTTTTCCCTCCATTACGTCCCTTCCATAGTATCAACTCTAGGGTCTTTTTGCGAATAAAAATAACCAGCAGAAAGCATTTCTGCTGGTTATTTGAGTTTTTCTTTAAATTGTTTGAGTGAACCTTGATTTTCTTCCGGCAAGCATACATAGAAGCTTGTTTGTCCGTTTTCAGATTCAGCATACATCATCCCGCCATGCGACTGTACGATGTTTTCGGCAATCGCCAGACCAAGTCCTGTTCCACCAGTTTCTTTGGAACGGGATGCTTCTGCGCGGTAGAAACGTGCAAAGAGTTGTTCCAATACTTCTTTCGGGATTGGATCTCCGGCATTTCGAACGGCAATCGTAATGACACCATCGTTTTTTAAGACTTCCATCGTGATGACAGAATCTTCATGCCCGTATTTAATCGCATTTGATAACAGATTATTAATCACACGCACCATTTTCTCGGCATCGAGTTCAAGAACGACATCACGGTTATTCGGCAAGACTTCAATCGCCATTTTGCGTTTTTGCGCTTCGAGCTCGAAGTCCGCTGCTACTTGCTCTAAGAAATTCACGATTGGAATATCATTGAGTCTAAGCGGTGCTCCGTTTGGACGAGTTGTCGTATATTCGAATAAGTCGTCTACGAGTAATTTCATTTGTTCCGCCTTCGAATAGGCGATTTCCGCATAACGCTTCGCATCGGCACTCTCGACATTGGGTTGATTCACAATCAGTCCAAGATACCCAAGAATCGATGTCAGCGGTGTACGAATATCGTGCGATACATTGGTAATCAGTTCGTCCTTCGATTTCTCAATCGCACGTTCATCCTCTAGCGCATTCACGGTTGAATCGACCAATCGGTTAATAGAGTTTACGACTTGTCCCATGTCTCCTGAGAGTCTGAACGGAATTCGTCTGTCATACTGTCCGTCCGCAATCAAATGCAATTCCTCCAAAATATGGTTTAACTGCATTTGTTGGTATCTTCGCATCAAGCGCCAGTAAGTAAATGCCACTGCAAAAACGACCGATGTAATCGTAAAGATATTTTTGTAGAACGCAATTTGTTCGCGCTCGATATGCCATACTTCACGAGCAGAGAATTCCACCGAAATGAACCCTGGCTCGTTAATGAGTTGGCTGACCATCACGAGAATTCCTAAATACAAGAGGAATACAATACAGAGCGTCACGATTCCTTCTAGTACGAGTTCGCTGATTTCCTTTGGCGTAAGTGTTAAGAGTGTCGGTTCGTTTTTGACTTTTCGAAGGTGAAGAACTTTTTTATTATTTGTCTTCAATCTTGTAGCCTACTCCCCATACTGTTTCAATAACTTTTTCTCCGCCAGTCGCTTCGGCAATCTTGTCGCGAAGGTGGCTTACGTGTACCATTACTGTTTTTGTTGAAACGATACTTTCTTGTTGCCATACCGTTTCGAAGATTTCATCTGCACTAAATACGCGGTTTGGATGGCTTGCAAGCAAGTATAGAATTCCGAATTCTAATACTGTTAATTGAATTTCAGTGCCATCTGTTGTTGTCACTTGGTGAGATTCTTTCTTGATTGTTAAAGGTCCGATTGTAATTTCTTCGTTAGCTGGGCCTTCTTGTGTAATCGTTGAGCGACGTAATAATGATTTCACACGCGCAATGACTTCAAGTGGGTTAAATGGTTTTGTCACGTAGTCGTCGGCACCATTTGTTAAGCCTTGAATTTTATCTATATCTGTTGATTTCGCGCTTAATAATAGAATTGGCAATTGTGCATTTTCTTTACGCACTTCATGCACCACTGAGATTCCGTCTAAGCGTGGCATCATAATGTCCAAAATAATCATATCGATATCTGGATACATTTTTAATTTTTCAAGAGCTTGTTTCCCGTCATAGGCTTTTACAATTTCATAATTTTCGTTCTTTAAGTAAATCGTCAATAACTCAACGATTTCGCGATCATCATCTACTACTAAAATTTTCATGAGCATTCCCTCTTTTCATTCTTTTTCTACCTTATCGTATTAAAAATATAAGTTTTTTGCTAGTAATTTTTACGATTCTTGATGTTTACTTAATAAATTCATAAGAAATGGCTTAAAAACGGCCTCTAACACGACCGTCACGCGAACTTTTGTTATAATGAAACACGAAGAACTCTAAAGGAGAATCGTATGACTCAATCACCTATTCAGCAGCAAACCATTCAATTGGTTGCCTCGCAAATTCCAAAAACTGAAAAACTAGAAGAGATGCTAACGCCATTTGCACTCGATGAGACGTTGATTCGTCATCTGACAAAGGAAGAAGACGGCCCGTTCGTTCACTTCTGGACGCTTGAAGATATCGTGATTCTTGGGATGACCGATACAAAGGTGCCTTATCTCGAAGAAGGGTTAGAAAGACTGCGCGCTCATGGTTTTACGCCTGTTGTACGCCAAGCAGGTGGCCTAGCTGTAGTGAGTAACGAAGGCATCTTAAACATCAGCCTGCTTTTTAAAAATAAACAAATGCCAACGATTAACGAAGCCTACGAATGGATGCAACAACTCATTCAAGAGACTTTTCCAGAAGCGGAAGCCCTTGGTGGAATCGAAGCTTTTGAAGTGGCGGACTCCTACTGCCCAGGAGATTACGACTTAAGCATTCAAAACCGTAAAATTGCTGGGATTGCACAACGCCGATTGAAAGATGTTGTCTGTGTTTCGATTTACCTCAGCGTCTACGGTGACCAAAATCGTCGTGGGCTTGTCGTTCGTGATTTCTATGGCCACGCAATCCAAGGGGAAGAAACGAAATGGTATTTCCCAGAAGTCAACGCCGATAGCATGTGGAATATTAGCGATGCGCTTGGAATCGACCTCACGATTGAAGACGTTCAAGTCCGCGTATTGCAGGCTTTAACGAAACTTGGATGCACGCTGGAAGAGAACGAAACAGACTTTATTCACACTCCAGATTTCCAAAAAGCACTCGAGCGTTTTGTGAAACGACAATAATCCGTCAAAAAACGCGGTATAAAAGCATTCTAAACGGTTACCCCTCTTGATTTTCTACCGAAAATAGCATAAACTGAAAGTGCTTATGAGTATTATTCACAATCTAATCGAAAGAAGGCGTCAAACGCATGACTGAAGCATTTAAACGTGAAAAAGTATTTCGTGACCCAGTACACGATTATATCCACGTGCAACATCCAATTATTCTTGAATTAATTAATAGTCGTGAAATGCAACGACTCCGCAGAATCAAACAAACCGGAGCTTCGATGTACACTTTCCACACAGCGGAACATTCACGATTCTCTCACTCTCTAGGGGTCTATGAAATCGCCCGTCGTATTTGCGACAACTTTGCGCGTAACTACGCGACCAAAGAAGAAGGAGACGGACTATGGGACGACAGCTATCGCCTTGTTGTGCTCTGTGCTGCTCTCTTGCATGACATCGGGCACGGACCATACTCACATACTTTCGAGAAAATCTTTGATACAAACCATGAACAAATCACAATCGACATCATCTTGTCTGAAGAAACCGAAGTGAACCAAATTTTACGGAAAGTCTCTTCTACTTTCCCGCAAGAAGTGGCCAGCGTGATTCAAAAAACACATCCAAACCCTCAAGTGGTGCAATTGATTTCGAGCCAAATCGATGCAGACCGTATGGACTACTTGCTTCGTGACGCTTATTTCACAGGGGTAAACTACGGAGCGTTCGACCTCACTCGTATTCTTCGTGTGATTCGTCCTTATAAAGGCGGCATTGCATTTACGTATTCTGGAATGCATGCGGTGGAAGATTACATCGTGAGTCGTTATCAAATGTACATGCAAGTGTATTTCCACCCAGTTTCTCGTGGGATGGAAGTCGTGTTAAATCACTTATTAAAACGCGCTTCTGCTTGCTACAACTCAGAATCGAATCCATTAAGACACTCTGCAACGTTCTTGAAGCCTTTCTTCGAAGGAACATGGACATTGGAAGATTACTTACGTCTCGATGATGGCGTATTGAACACATACTTCTCTCACTGGTTACTAGAAGAAGATGCCATCTTAAGCGACTTATCCGATCGTTTCATTAATCGACGTCCGTTTAAATCAGTGCCATTTAACCGTACAAACGATGGCGCTCAAATCGAACGCATGAAACAAATCGTAGAAGAAGTTGGGTTCGACCCAGAGTACTACACTGCAATTAACAACAGTTTCGACTTACCATATGATTTCTATCGCCCAGATTCGATTAAACCAAGAACGCAAATCGAGCTTGTCGAACGCAACGGCAATATGGTTGAGTTGTCTCAAGTAAGTTCGATTGTAGATGCCATTTCCGGAAAAGTACGTGGTGACGAACGCCTCTACTTCCCTCGCGAAATGGTCAGCGGCGAAATGCAAAACGGCCTCTTTATGGACGACTATGCAGAGTTTCAAAATATCGCCGCACAATTGGACGTGTTTTCTAATCAGATGAAATAACAGGATGTGGGGAAAAGCGTTTAGAGGCGATGACGGTTCGCAGGTTAGCCGCAAAGGACTTGGTACAAGTCGTGCGGACTAACCTCGAAAGGCTCGAGCCTCTGCTTTTCCGAACTCAACTACACAG
>JAGZLX010000096.1 GCA_018364485.1 Granulicatella adiacens | reverse complement strand
CTATAAGACAATGCTTCGCTCTATATCAGCAGTATTTACTCATCTTCAAGAAAGTCAATAAACCACTGTGTCTAACTCATTGCTCATACTTATTTGGGTTAGTTTCAAAGCACCAAAGTACTACTAGGAAGTTTCATCCCATAATAATACAGATAATTAAAACGAACTTAAAACAATTTGCCTTGCAATAGTAAAACACCTAGCTCTCACTAGGTGCTTCCTACTATTATTCTTCTGTTGCTTTCGTTCCCTCAAGCGTCCATTTTAAGTACGCATCCATGAACGGATCCAAGTCTCCGTCCATGACCGCCCCAATATTTCCTGTCTCATATCCAGAACGCAAATCTTTTACCATTGAATATGGATGGAACACATAGTTACGAATTTGAGAACCCCAGGCGATATCTTTTTGCTCGCCACGGATAGCTGCCAATTCAGCTGCCTTCTTCTCTTCTTCTAATTGGAACAATTTCGCCTTCAACATCGCCATCGCTTGGTCTCTGTTTTTAAATTGAGAACGTTGCGCCTGACTCTGCGTCACGATTCCCGTTGGAATATGCGTAATACGCACCGCAGAAGACGTCTTATTAATATGTTGTCCACCGGCACCACTTGCACGGTACACGTCGATTTTTAAGTCATCTGGGTTAATTTCAATATCAATATCTCCGTCCATTTGCGGAACAACATCCACTGAACAGAAGGATGTATGACGTTTCCCAGCCGCATCAAATGGTGAAATACGAACGAGACGATGCACGCCTTTTTCAGAACGTAAGTACCCGTATGCATTCAATCCCTCAATTGACAAGGTTACAGATTTAATCCCTGCTTCGTCCCCATCTTGATAATCCACTGTTTCCACACGGTAGCCATGTTTTTCAGCCCAACGCATATACATACGCAGTAGCATGCTTCCCCAGTCTTGTGATTCCGTACCACCAGCACCTGGATGGATTTCCAAAATCGCACTGTTCTTATCATGAGGACCGTTCAGCAACATACTTAATTCGTACTGTTGCAAGTCCTTCTCAAGGGCCTCTATTGCGTCAACGATTTCCGCATGCACTTCTTCATCTGGCTCTTCTTTATACATTTCAAATAACAAACCTGTCTCTTCATGCGCCAATTCCATCTTATGGAACGTATCATAAATAGCCTTTAATTCATTATTCTTTTGAATGACTTGATTCGCTTTTTCGCTATCATCCCAAAATGATGGTTCAGACATCTCTTGCTCGTAGGCAGCGATATCTTCTTCTAAGCGATCTAAGTCAAAGAGACCTCCTATAACTGATGATTTGTTCGTTCATGGCTTCAAGCGCATTTCTAATTTCACTAATTTCCATACTGACCTCTTTCTAAAAGAAAACGGCGAAATGCTTCGCCGTCTCCCTTTGTTATTAAGCTTTTTCTGAATCGTCGTCAGAAGTTCTGTCATGACCTGTAGCCACTACACTACGAACTCCTTGTACTTGTTCACGTTGTAAGTTTTGACGAATTTGAGATTTCATCAAGATACGTGTTACATCATAGTCGATTGCAGCAATCATTTGTTGGAATCGTTCGTACCCTTCTGTTTGGTACTCTGTTAATGGATCGATTTGAGCGTATCCACGTAAACCAACGCTTTGACGTAATTGGTCCATATCATCGATGTGATCTGTCCACTTACGGTCAACCACACGTAGGATAACTACTTTTTCGAACTCAAGCATTTGATTGTCGCCATTCAATTGCTCTTGTTTTTCTTTGTAGATTTCCATTGCTTTTTCGTTTAAGATTCCTTCGATTTCAGTAGCTGTTTTGCCTTCTAAATCGCTAATTGAAAGTTCATCTGGAGCACAGATTGAGTTGTGAGCAAAGTCCACAATTCCTTCTAAGTTCCAATCTTTTTGATCTGTCAATGTATGACTTTCCACAACGCGGTGAATTGTACGACGGATCATTCCTTTTGTCACTTTTTCAAGTGAGTTTTCTTCGTTAATAATTTGTAGACGTTGTGAGTAGATGATTTCACGTTGTTCACGCATAACCTCATCGTACTCTAGGACGCTTTTACGTGTATCGTAGTTGTTCCCTTCAACACGTTTTTGTGAAGATTCAACTTGTCTTGTTAACATCTTACTTTGGATGAAGTTATCGTCGCCTTCATCTGTTAAGTTTAGACGTTCCCAGATTGCTTGCATTTTTTCTCCACCGAAACGTTTCATCAAATCATCTTCTAATGATAAGTAGAATTGTGTTGCACCTGGGTCCCCTTGACGTCCACTACGTCCACGTAATTGGTTGTCGATACGACGGCTTTCGTGACGTTCTGTACCGATTACGCAAAGTCCACCAAGTTCTTTCACGCCTTTACCAAGCTTGATGTCAGTACCACGTCCGGCCATGTTTGTCGCGATTGTTACAGCGCCACGTTGACCTGCTGACATGATAATTTCTGCTTCTTTAAAGTGGTTTTTCGCATTTAATACTTCGTGCGGAATTCCTTCTGCGCGTAGTAAGTTAGATAGCAATTCACTTGTTTCAACGGCAACCGTACCGACAAGGATTGGTTGACCTGCTTCATGACGTTGTTTAATATCTTGAACCACCGCACGGAATTTACTACGTAATGATGGGTAGATTAAATCGTGACCATCGATACGTTGTACAGGACGGTTTGTTGGAATCGCAATAACGTTCATGTTGTAGATTTCTCTGAATTCTTCTTCTTCAGTCTTCGCAGTACCTGTCATCCCTGACAATTTACGATACAT
>JAGZLX010000010.1 GCA_018364485.1 Granulicatella adiacens | reverse complement strand
CAAGCGAACGAGGTTTTTGACTTTAGAAAAAGTTGGAAATCGGAAAGGAAAATATGAAACCAATCAAGAAACAATTCATGATGGTGACAGCATCACTTGCTTTATTTAGTTTTGCAGGATTTTCAGCAACTACAGCAAGTGCCAACGAAGTAGAATGGACAGCACGTACTGTAGAACAAGTAAAACAAGATGTAAAAACAGACGATAAAGGTGTACAAGAGTACACAATTAAATGGGGAGATACATTATCAGTAATTTCTGAAGCAACTGGTGCATCATTAGATACATTAGTTCAAGTGAACGAAATTCAAGATGCAAACCTTATTTACCCAGGTACAGTGTTACGTTTCTCAGCGGACCAAAAAGAAGTAACCGTTGATAACGGAACAGAACAACACTCATATCGTGTTCAAAACAACAATGAAGTGAAAGAAGTAGAAACGACTGAAGCAACAACACAAGCAGCAGAAACTACTCAAGCAGCAGAAACTACTCAAGCGGCTCAAGCAACAGAAGCAACTCAAACAACACAAGCTGCTGCAACTTCTTCAAACCAAGGTGGTTACTACTTAACAGTTGAAGCAACAGCGTACTCATATAACGAAGCTGGTTTATCAAACTACACAGCTGATGGAACAAACCTTGTTAGTGAACCAAACGTGATTGCGGTTGACCCAAGTGTTATTCCATTAGGATCATATGTTGAAATTCCAGGTTATGGAGTATTCCGTGCTGCAGATACAGGTGGTGCTATTAACGGAAATAGAATTGACGTTCACTTAGTAAACTTATCAGACGTTTATAACTTCGGACGTCGTACAATCACAATTCGTGTATTACAATAATCACACTATTTTTTGAACTAAACTTAACTTAACGAAGAGTCAGGCATCCGTCCTGGCTCTTTTTCGTTTTCAGAAAGTTAAGAAAAGGTAAGAGATTGCTAGAAAAATAGGCAAGTGCTTAAAACTGTGGTATATTAATAACATCGATTAAAAAGAAAACCGATTGGAGAGGGAATTTTATGAAGAAAAAATTCGTAGGAGCATTAGCGCTTGCATCAACTTTAGCATTAGCGGCTTGCTCAAATGGCTCATCAGAAAACGTTGCAACTACTAAATACGGTAACGTTACAAAAGATGAATTTGTAACAGCAATGAAAGATTCTGTTGGGGAACAAACATTACAACGTTTAGTATTAACAAAAGTATTAGAAGGTTCTGTAGATGATGCAAAATCTCTTAAAACAGCTGCAGATGAAGAAGTGGCTAAATTAGTAGCTCAATACGGTGGCGAACCAGGATTGTTAGCGGCTTTACAACAAAGTGGAATCACTTCTGTAGACGCATACCGTCAAACACTTTACTTAAACAAATTAATGACAGAAGCAGTGAAGAAAGCTGCGAACTTCTCAGAAGATGATATTAAAGCGTACTATGATGCGTGGGAACCACAAATTACAGTTCAACATATCTTAATTGCTGCTAAAGCAGATGCATCTGACGAAGAAAAAGCAGCTGCTAAAACAAAAGCAGAAGAATTAATCCAACAATTAAAAGATGGTGCTGACTTTGCGGAATTAGCTAAAGCAAACTCAGCTGATACTGGTACTGCTGCCAAAGGTGGTCAAATCGGACCATTCAAACGTTCAGACATGGTAACTGAATTCTCAACAGCAGCTTATGACTTGAAGAACGTTGGAGATATCACTGAAACTCCAGTTCAAACTCAATTTGGATACCACATCATTAAGTTAGTATCTAAAGAAGAGAAAAAACCATTTGATGAAATGAAAGATCAAATGGAAAAAGAAATGTTAGATGCGAAATTGAAAGATGCTGCATACTTACATCAAACAATGGTAGACTTATTGAAGAATGCTGACGTGAAGATTACAGACGAAAGTTTACAAAATGCGTTGAAGAGCTTCATGCAAACTTCAAGTGATACAACTACAACAGATACAACAACATCTGCTAAATAATTTATTAATTAATGGAGCCTCCACTGATTCTAAGTGGAGGTTTTCTTTATGCTAGAGTCAGTTCGGCTGTTTTGTTTCTATTTCGAAAACAAATGTCTATAAATGAAAGAGTTTTATTGACATCGAAAAGAATGGGCGTATAATGGAATCCATAACGCATAGAGATGGAGAGTACTCATCTGGGCACTGAATAGAGAGCTTAGGGTTGGTGGAACTAAGTAGTGACGAAATGAGGAAGATGGCCATTGAGCGGACTTTCTGAGCAGTTGTAAGGGAAGTACGGGGCGCCCGTTATAGCGGTACGATTTCAACGCATCGACGTGGAATCGGGTGAGGTTTATCTAGTGATGGATAAACGAATAAAGGTGGTAACACGGTATTTTTGAAATGATCGTCCTTTGTCCTAATGGGGCAGAGGATTTTTTTATTGTGTTCGACAGTGCAAGGAGGAATGTTTCAAATCAATTCGCAACCAACACAACAATCTTTTAAAATCGGAGGAAAAACAAAATGAAAATTAAACACTTATTATTAACAGCCGTTGCAGCAATCACTTTAGCAGCGTGCGGAAACCAAAGTTCACAACAATCTAGTGAGGCTTCAAAAGCAACTGAAGCGCCAGCGCAAACAGTTAAAGTTGCCGTAGTAGGTAGCGCAGCACACGAAATCTGGGATTACGTAGCTGAAAAAGCGAAAAAAGAAAACATCAACATCGAAGTTGTAGAAATGAACGACTACGTATTACCAAATACAGCTCTTGAAGAAGGTTCTGTTCAAATGAACGCCTTCCAACACCGTGCTTATTTAGCGCAATGGAACAAAGATAAAGGAACTGATTTAAAAGAAATCGGAACAACATTTATCACGCCATTATATTATTTCTCAACGAAATATAAATCATTAAAAGATTTACCGGATCATGCAAAAGTGTTAGTTCCTAAAGAAGTTGCAATCCAAGGTCGTGCATTAGTAGCCTTACAAACAGAAGGTTTAATCACATTAAAAGATGGCGTTGGAACAAAAGCTTCATTAGCAGACATCACAAGCAACCCACGTAACTTAGAAATCATTGAAGCAGAATCAGCACAAGCACCACGTTTATTACAAGACGTTGATGCAGCCTCAATCAATGGTTCAATGGCACAAGACGCTGGTTTGAAAATCGAAGACAACATCTTCTCAGATGCAAACCACTTAGATACAATTCCTAAAGATCGTTACAACATCATCGTTGTGAAAGCAGCAGATGCTGACAACCCAACATACAAAAAAATCGTTGAATTATACCAATCAGACGATGTAGCCAAAAAAATGAATGAAATCGCACCAGGACAATACTTCCCAGTGTGGAATTCAGATAAATAATCCCTTTAGACGTCAGAGTACAATGGTGCTCTGGCGTTTTTGTTTGGAATAGGAGCGGATTCTGATTGCGTGTAGTATAATGAAAGTGAAAGTTCGAACGTTGGAGGAAGAATGATGAAGACATGGATAAAACTAGCGTTGCTGTCGGTAGTAGCTGTTATGCTTGCAGCATGCGGAGAAAAGGAAAAAATCCCTCTACCATATGCGTTGCAGTCAGATAGGATTTGGATGGATGTGCATCACGGAGAGAAAACAGAGTTAAATCCACATAACACGGTGACGGCGGTCTATCATTTTGATGGAAAAGGGAACGTGCTTGCCTATACAGGATTGGATTTGGACCTCGGGGATTTAGGAGGGAAGAATGAAAAACAAATTATAGAACTAGCCCAAAAACAATTTGAACGAAATTTCTATCGCCATAAACAACAACTCCGAGAAAAATTGGAAGTCCAATTAGAGGCGCTGAGAAAGGAAGGTAATAAAGTATCGTGGGAGGGAAATTCTAAGGAAGTCCGAGAAAAATTGAAAAAGATAGATGAAAAAATTAAAGATTTACGAGAACAATTCAATGCTGTAGATTTCGCAGAATACGAAAGCCCAAAGCCTTCGCCAGTCAGCTACTCCTTTGGGAAATACGACGAAGACGAGCATAGAAAAGACCAAACACAGTTGATTGTAAGTTTTGAGGTACAAGAACTTGCTAAAGAGTCGATGGAGTATATGAATGTAAGAATTCAAAAAAATTTAAGAGAAGGGTTCTTTGGTTCAAATGCAGGAGAAGTCAAAGGTTCTTATTATGTAGGGCTCTCAGAAGCAGGGCTAGAAGAGGATGAACCTGGGGATTATCATGACTTTATGACACCGGTGGAAAAAGATCGTAAAGGAATCAAAATAATAAAAGAATAACTAAAAGAAAAAGGAGTGGCGAACGCCACTTCTTTTTTGTTGCTAATATTCGTGTTTAGAAACAGAATCGCTCGTCTGACAATCTTGAAATAAAATAAAGTTAAATAAAACGAACGAAAATAAATTTAACGAACTAAAACGTACGTGTTTTATATTGTAAAATAAAAATAGTTCTAGTATACTTAAGTCGTCAAATAAACCAATAAAAAGGAGTTATCATTCCAATGGATAAGTTTTTTAAACTGAAAGAGAACGGCACGAACGTTTCAACGGAGTTTTTGGCTGGGTTAACGACATTCTTCGCGATGTCATACATCATTTTTGTCAATCCGAACATTCTTAGTAAAACAGGGATGCCATTCCAAGCAGTCTTCTTATCAACAATTATTGCAACAGTTGTCAGTACATTAGTGATGGGTCTTTTCGCAAACGTTCCTTATGCATTAGCTCCAGGGATGGGGTTAAACGCGTTCTTTACATTTACAGTCGTTTTCGGCCTTGGATTCACTTGGCAAGAAGCGTTAGCAATGGTATTTATTTGTGGTTTATTCAACATTTTCATTACAGTAACAAAAGTTCGTAAGATGATTATTAAAGCCATTCCGGCCAGTATGCAACACGCTATCGGGGGCGGGATTGGGATTTTCATCGCGTATATCGGTTTAAAAAATGCCAACCTATTAGAATTCCTTTCTGATTCAAAAACGATTACTCAAGTAAACGGTGCAGCGTATAATGTCGCTACAGAAGCGTACAAGGGCGGCGTGTTTAGCGTGAACTCAAATGGTGGAATCGTTCCATCTCTTGTAAACTTCACGTCTCCAGGAGCACTCCTTGCAGTTATCGGTTTAATTATCACTGTATTCTTATTATTGAAAAAAGTTCGTGGAGCTATCCTTATCGGGATTGTTGTTACAACACTTTTAGCGATTCCAATGGGGGTTGTCGATTTATCAAAAGTAAGTTTTGAAAGTAACTCACTAGGAGCAGCGTTCAATGACTTAGGCACAACATTCATGGCCGCTTTTGGCTCAGAAGGAATCGTAAAACTCTTCTCTGACCCAGCGCGCTTGCCGTTAGTATTAATGACGATTTTCGCATTCAGCTTATCAGATACATTTGACACACTTGGAACCTTCATCGGTACAGGTCGTAAAACAGGAATCTTCTCTGAAGAAGACGAACGTCAACTTGAAAACGGATCAGGATTCTCTTCTAAGATGGATAAAGCCTTATTCGCAGATGCCATCGGTACTTCTATCGGGGCCATTTTCGGTACTTCAAACACTACAACTTATGTTGAAAGTGCAGCCGGAATTGGTGCTGGTGGACGTACTGGTTTAACAGCAGTCGTTACAGCAGGTCTCTTCCTATTATCAACATTATTAGCACCATTCGTGGGCATCGTTCCTGCAGAAGCGACAGCGCCAGCGTTAATTATCGTTGGGGTGATGATGCTTTCTTCATTCGCTGATGTGAAATGGGACGAATTGGACGAAGCGATTCCAGCGTTCTTTGCCGGAATCTTCATGGCACTTTGCTACAGTATCTCTTACGGTATCGCAGCAGGATTCATCTTCTACTGCTTAGTGAAAGTGATTACTGGTAAAGCAAAAGACATTCACCCAATTTTATGGGTCGCTACAGGATTATTCATCCTTAACTTCATTATCTTAGCTCTTCTATAAGAGTCAACATCAGCTGAAATTGAACAACACTATTTAAACTTTAGCCATAATCAGGCACCTAAGTATTTTTGCTTAGGTGCTTTTCCTTTTATTTCATGATAGGATAGAGGAGACAGAAAGGGAGTTGACTATGACAGAACAAACAACTGAAAATACTGCTTACGAGCGTTCCGTAGCGCTTGTAAAGGCAGAACTCACTCAATATAAACCAAAACAAATCGATACGGTATTAGGCCTCTTGCAAGATGGCAATACGGTACCGTTTATTGCGCGTTATCGTAAAGACCAAACGGGTTCTTTAGATGAGGTGCAAATCCGTGAAATCGAAGAGCGCCAACGTTATTTGGAAAACTTCGAAAAACGTAAAGAAGAAATTAGCCGTCTCATTGACGAACAAGGCAAACTCACGCCAGAGATTACGGCAGCATTAAGCAAGGCGACAACTTTAACAGCGTTGGAAGATATTTATCGTCCGTATAAACAAAAACGCCGCACGAAGGCAACGATTGCTAAAGAAGCTGGATTAGAGCCATTTGCATTATGGTTACTCATGACGACAAAGGATTCTGTAGAGGAAAAAGCAGCAACTTTTATCAATGAAGAAAAAGGAATTCTAACGGTCGAAGACGCGATTAACGGTGCCGTAGAAATTATCGCCGAATGGATTTCCGATGAAGCGAAATACCGTAAACAATTGCGTCAATTTACGCAAAAGAACGGTATCGTGAAATCTGTCGTGAAGAAGGAAGAGCTCGACGAGAAGAAAGTCTACGAAATGTACTACGACTACGAAGAGCCAGTGAAATCCATTGTTCCTCACCGCGTGCTTGCCTTAAACCGTGCAGAAAAAGAAGATGTAGTCCGCGTGACGATTGAAGTCGACGTGACAAATCCTCTTACAAAGATTAAAGAAGAGAAAATTAAAAATCCGTCTTCACCATCTGCACCGATTGTCGAAGGCGCGATTGAAGAAAGCTACAAACGATTCATCGGACCAGCCATCGAACGCGAAATCCGTAATGAACTCAGTGAAAAGGCGCAAACACAAGCGATTGCTATCTTTGGGGAGAACTTGAAGAACTTATTATTACAAGCGCCAATGAAAGGTCAAGTCATCTTAGGGCTCGACCCAGCGTACCGTACAGGATGTAAATTAGCGGTCATCGATGAAACAGGGAAAGTGCTTGGCAAGTCTGTGATTTATCCTCACGTAGGAGCTTCAGAAGCTAAACGTGCTCAAGCAGGCGGACAATTCCGTCGCATCGTGGAACAATACGGAGTGACACTTGTGGCGATTGGGAATGGAACTGCTAGCCGTGAGTCTGAACAATTCGTGGCGGAACAATTACGACAAATCCCTCGTAAGGTTGTCTACACCATCGTCAGCGAAGCAGGGGCCTCTGTATATTCTGCCAGCGATATCGCACGCCAAGAATTCCCAGATTACCAAGTCGAAGAACGCTCTGCAGTCAGCATCGCTCGCCGCTTGCAAGATCCACTTGCAGAACTTGTAAAAATCGATCCAAAAGCCGTTGGGGTTGGACAATACCAACACGACGTCCCAGAAAAACAATTAGATGAGCAGTTAGACTTTGTCGTAGAAACAGCAGTGAACAAGGTTGGGGTAAACGTCAATACGGCGAGTGCAGCTCTTTTAGAACACATTGCCGGATTAACGAAAACAACAGCCGCAAACGTGGTTGCTTTCCGTGACGAAAACGGTAAATTCACAAACCGTACGCAATTGAAGAAAGTACCTCGCTTAGGGCCAAAAGCTTACGAGCAAGCCGTTGGGTTCTTACGAATTATCGATGGAACGAATCCATTTGACGGCACTGACATTCACCCAGAGTCTTATGATGTTGCTAAAGCCATTTTGAAAAAAGCCAATGCTGAAAAATTATCGCTTGGTTCACCAGAGTTGGAAGAAGCCCTTAAAGGACTGAATGCGAAAGAGTTGAAAGAAGAATTTGGCATCGGACAAGAAACGCTGGAATTAGTGCTGGATGGATTGTTGAAACCAGGACGTGACCCACGTGAAGAAGTTGCAGGCCCAATCTTACGTAGCGATGTCTTGAAGATGGAAGACTTACAAGTGGGAATGGAACTCGAAGGAACCGTTCGTAACGTAGTAGACTTCGGTGCCTTCGTCGATATCGGTGTGAAACAAGATGGCCTCGTGCATATTTCGAAATTGAAAAAAGGCTTCGTAAAACATCCAAGTGATGTCGTTGCGGTTGGGGATATCGTAACAGTGTGGGTGACGGAGCTTGACCTCAAAAAAGGTCGTGTCGGCCTCTCTATGATTGGACCGGAAAATAAATAAAAATGTAGAACGCTATTACTTTGTTCTGACGGAACTCTTAATAGTAGCGACAATAGCTGTATCGGTGTGAGCCTTGCGTCTCATCACCTATCGAGCCTCAAAGTGACTCTAGGAAATAAATTTCCAGAGTCACTAATTCGCATCGATTACACTCGCTATTGTTGCTACTATAGATTCCGTGCAGAACTTTGTAATAGCATTTTTTATACAATCATAAAGATGCCTTAGTGGGAAGGAAGCGCGTATTGCAATTCCTATCATGAAGTCTTTCTAATAGTGATAATAGCTGTACAGGAGTGAATATAGTGTCTCACTTCATTTTTTGCAAACTCATAAAGCAGGATTGGTGAGTGCACAGCTTTTGCTAGATGGAATGTAGCATTCTCTTTTAGTTACTTGCACAGAAAAAAACTACTAACAAAGTGGAAAACAGAAAAAATATTGGCTGCATAAAGATGATTCCGCAAAGACTAACGGATTCTATAATCACAGTAACGTGATACGCATCGAATGTGAATTAAGCGGAGTAGGGACTTGTCCCGTACTCCGCTTTTGAAGCTTCGAAGGTGAGAGACCTAGGGGCTCGAACCGGTGCAACGTTACAGTGATTATGAAGACATCCGTTAGGAAAGGTGGAATCATTTCTTTTATAAAGAGCACCACAGCGAACTCTAAATTTTCAGTAAATTCCACTTGCATTAGTGGTATTTTTTTGTGGATGCAAGTATACTAAAAGAGTATATGCTTTGAGCATGGAATATAGAAAGGGGAGTGTGAGATGACTCAAAATCCTGCTTTAGTTCAGTTGACAGAAAATGCCAACCAAATTTATCAACTCATTTCAAAACAAAAAACACATCTTTGCTTGGCAAAATGCCCAGCATTCGAAGAAATTATCGATACACAATTATTCGGTTTATCGAAACAAGTGGATTTCGCAGTGTCACTTGGATTAATTCACGCGAACGAAGGCCACAAAATTATGGCTGATTTAGAATACGCATTAAACGACATGTATACGCAAGTGTACGAAGAGTCGCGCCAAAATTAGAGGAGGCTTGACGTGTTAAACTTTCATGAAAAAATGAAGCACCTTCTCAATGTGGACCCGCTCATTATGGGGTTGTATTCGGTACTTTCGATTTTCGGACTTGTCATGATTTATAGTGCAAGTAGTTATTATGCTCTTGCCAATCAAGGGAACTCAGAAGCGTTCATGGTGAAACAACTTGTCTTTATCATCATAGGAATTGTGATGGCACTTGGGATTTCCGTTCTTCCTGAAAAGCTGTTGAAAGAAGAAAAAGTCATGATGGGAGTAGCAGGAATTATCTTCATCCTGCTAGTGATTGTATTATTTACTCCGAGTGTAAACGGGGCGAAGAGTTGGATTAACTTGAAACTCTTCAGTTTACAACCGTCCGAATTAGTAAAATTATTTGTAATTTGGACATCGGCTTATTTTTACAGTAAAAATGAACGCAGCAAACGCGATTGGAGATTTTATCTTATTCCAGCGGGAATTACGATTTTCTTCATTGGAATGGTCATGCTTCAACCGGACTTAGGAACGTCTATCATTATTGCGGGTGTTGCTGTACTACTCGGTCTTATGACAGGTGTCTCAAACCGCGCGCTAGCGTTTTGGGGTGTGGGGTTTGCAGGAATGTATGGCCTCACTTATTTAGACGCTTCGATTTTTGAGAAATTCGGATTAAAAGCGTACCAATTAAGCCGTTTTACATCCTTCCATAATCCATGGAGTGATCCAGCAGGTGCTGGTTATCAATCGATTCAAGGTTATCTTGGTTTATCAAGAGGTAGCTGGATTGGAACAGGATTATCGAATTCTGTTCAAAAAACTGGGTTCCTACCAGAAGCCCATACCGATTTTATTTTAGCGATTGTCGGAGAAGAGTTAGGATATATTACAATCTTTATTCTCCTTCTTGCGATTTTTGGTTTAATCATCGCGATTATCCGCAAAGGAAATAAATGTCGTAATCTTTTTGGAAAATACTTATGCTACGGTGTGGCGATTTTATTCTTGATTCAATCAGGAATTAATATCGGAGCGCTTGTTGGGGTAGCGCCTTTAACAGGGGTGCCATTACCGCTTATCAGTTACGGTGGGTCGAGCTTCTTTGCATCCAGTGCCGGAATCGGTCTAGTATTATGGGCTATCCGACGTGATAAAGAAAGTCGCGAACAAACGCCACCACCAACAAGAGAAGGTCTTCCAGAAGAGGAAGAAGAAAAAATTATCGAATTAAAAGCTATGTAGAAGGGAGAAACAATGGAGCAACAAGAAAGACAAGCACTCGTTGTTTGGTTGTATACATTGAAACCAATTAAACAGTTGAAGAAGTTTGGGAATATTCACTATATTTCGAAACGCTTAAAATACATCTATTTATATGTTGCTAAAGATGAAGCCGAAAGCGTAATGGAACGCTTATCGACATTCCACTTCGTTCGTAAAGTGGAGCCATCATTGCGACAAGAACTTCGTATGGATTTCACGCAGATTCTTCCAGAATTACGTGAGGAAATCGAAAAAGAAAAAGCAGAGAAAAAAGCTGCAGAACTATAATACAAAAGAAGCCGTGCCCTTCGACGAGGACACGGCTTTTCATTTTATAATTATAATAGGAAGATTCCGGATAAAATGGATAGAATTCCCAGAACCGCAGCTACTTCTAAAAAGAGGAGTGTCGATGATGCGGTAAAGAGAGTGTGCTTCTTGTGCTCCTTATTAGGAGTGAAGCTCTTCAGGAAAAGGGTGAAGAAGTCGGTGCGACTTAAATAAGCAAAAATACCAATCATTAAACAAACAAGTGCGCACATAAAAAGAGCGTTGCTAAGGGCAAGTAGACTAAAGGGGCCCGTCAGCGTTACATAGCCCATACATAATAATAGTAGGATTCCTGAGATGAGTCCTATTTTTTTATAGTCGAATGACATAAGCTTCCTCCTTTTTGTGTCGTTCTTTCCACTGTATCAGAACTTTTGGCAATGCGCAATGGCTAGCCTGAAACTAATTAGTTGAAACTTTAATTCTATAGATAGTATGATGAAACAGAATTAAGATATCGATGGAGGTGCAGAGTTGAAAAACTATTTAAAATATATCGGGAAACGTGTATTTTACATGTTTCTAACCTTATTCCTGATTGCTACGATTACATTCTTTCTAATGAAACTATTACCTGGGTCTCCATATGCCAATGAAGAACAGTTAACGCAGGCACAACTAGAAATTATGAATGCTAAGTATGGCCTCGACAAGCCTGTATTTGTTCAATATTTGATTTACATCACTGGATTATTCCGTTTAGACTTTGGAGAATCGTTCCAATATAACTCAACAGTCGCAAACTTGATTTTCTCGCGTGTAGGACCAAGTTTCCAATTAGGGTTTCAAGCCTTAATCTTCGGGACAATCGTTGGTTCACTACTCGGTATGATTGCGGCCATGAAACAAAACACATGGGTGGACACACTCGCAACATTCTTTGCGATTATTGGACGTTCGGTTCCAAGTTTCGTGTTTGCCGTTGTGCTTCAATTAATCTTTGGAGTGATTTTCCCAATTCTACCAATTGCGCTATGGAATCAAGGATTTATCTCTTCGATTCTTCCAACAATGGCGCTGGCGATTTCACCAATTGCCGATTCTGCGCGTTTTGTAAGAACGGAAATGGTAGAAGTATTGCATTCGGACTATATTGAATTGGCACGTGCGAAGGGCTTAAGCCGTTTCGAAGTCGCGTTCAAGCATGGATTTAGAAATGCGATTATTCCACTGGTGACTATCCTTGGACCAATGCTCGTTGGACTTATGACAGGGTCGATGGTAATCGAAAACATCTTCGCGATTCCTGGGATTGGGGAACAATTTGTCAAATCGATTTTAACAAATGACTACCCAACGATTATGGGAGTAACCATGCTTTACTCTGCATTGCTCGTATTCGTGATTTTAATTGTAGACTTGCTATACGGATGGATTGATCCTCGTATTCGTATTACTGATGAAGGAGGGGAAGCGTAATGGCAGAATTAACAGAAAAAGAGTTATTCCAACGCGTGGATTTAACGCATAGTGCTGACCGTGAAAAAATCGCTGCGCCTTCTCTTAACTTCTTACAAGATTCATGGAGACGATTGACAAAAAATAAGGGAGCCTTAGTATCGCTCTTTATTATTCTGGTGATTGTGCTGTTAGCAGTATTAGCACCGGTCATTGCTCCATTTGACCCATTAGAACAAAACACCGAATTTGCCAACTTACCAGCGCGTATTCCAGGCCTCTTCAACGGATACCGTAACGGAGTTGATGTGTATGCGCAACAAGGAGTTCCAGAAGGCGTCAACTTCTTCTTCGGAACGGATAACCTTGGTCGTGACTTGTTCTCACGTGTGCTATACGGAACGCAAACATCGCTCATTATCGCCTTTGTGGCAGCGTTGTTTGATATTACCATCGGTGTGACTTACGGAATTATTTCTGGATGGTTCGGCGGTCGCGTGGATACTGTGATGCAACGTTTCTTAGAAATCATCTCAGCAATTCCAAACTTAATCATCCTTGTATTAATGTTACTCGTATTAAAACCAGGTCTTGTGTCGATTATTATCGCGATTGGATTTACAAGCTGGGTAACGATGGCGCGTGTCGTGCGTGCACAAACCTTGAAACAAAAGAATTTAGAATATATTTTAGCATCTCGTGCGCTAGGGCAAAGTTTCTGGAAGATTGCTTTTAAACACTTATTGCCAAACATGGCTGGTTTAATCATCATTCAGACAATGTTCTCAATCCCATCAGCGATTTTCTTTGAAGCCTTCTTAAGCTTCCTTGGAATCGGGATTCCGAGCCCGGATGCGTCACTTGGAGCCCTTATTAACGGTGGGTACAAAACATTCCGTCTGTATCCTCACTTGATGTGGTTCCCTTCAGGAGTGCTTTGTGTATTAATGATTAGCTTTAACTTATTGGCAGACGGTTTACGTGATGCCTTTGACCCGAAAATGAAAGACTAGGAGGATTCGAATGAGCGAAACTATTTTATCGATTGAAAACTTACGAATCCACTTCGAGACTTTTGCGGGAGAAGTACAAGCGATTCGTGGAGTAAATCTGAAGTTACAAAAAGGCGAAACGCTCGCTCTTGTCGGTGAATCCGGTTCAGGGAAAAGTGTGACCGCCAAAAGTGTGATGAAACTATTATCGAATAATGCGGTCGTTAAAGAAGGGTCTATCACTTTTAAAGGTGAAAACATCCTAGAAAAGAGCGAACGCGATATGCAATCGATTCGTGGGAAGGAAATTGCCATGGTCTTCCAAGACCCAATGACGTCACTCGACCCAACGATGAAGATTGGAAAACAAATTACAGAAGTAATTATCAAGCACGAGAAAGCCTCAAAAGAAGAAGCTAACAAACGTGCTGAAGAATTACTGGAACTTGTTGGGATTCCAAATGCCAAAGAGCGTATGAAACAATATCCTCATCAATTCTCTGGTGGGCAACGTCAACGGATTGTCATCGCCATTGCCTTGGCATGTAATCCAGATGTGCTGATTGCCGATGAACCGACAACAGCGCTCGACGTGACGATTCAAGCACAAATTTTAGAGCTTTTAAAAGAGCTTCAACAAAAATTCCAAATGGCAATTATCTTCATTACGCATGACCTCGGTGTGGTGGCCAATGTCGCTGACCGTGTAGCCGTGATGTATGCCGGAAAAGTGGTTGAAGTAGGAACAGTGGATGAAGTATTTTACAATCCGCAACATCCGTATACTTGGGGATTATTACGTTCAATGCCAACGTTGCATACAGGAGATACGCTCTATGCGATTCCTGGAAGCCCACCAGACTTGCTCGACCCACCAGTCGGAGATGCCTTTGCGCTTCGTAGCGATGTGGCGCTTGAGATTGACCGTGTGAAGGAACCACCGATGTTTGAAGTGAGTCCAACACATTTTGCAGCGACATGGCTCTTGGACCCTCGTGCTCCAAAAGTACCTGTTCCAGAAGAAATCGTAAGAAGACGCAACATCTTCTTTGGAGAAGGAGGACAGGCGCATGACTAATACAGAAAACAGAAAAAAACTGGTTGAAGTAAAACACTTAAAACAGTATTTTGGTTCGAAGAAAAATGTGGTGAAAGCCATCGATGATATTTCCTTTGATATTTTCGAAGGAGAAACATTCGGTCTCGTTGGAGAATCTGGTTCAGGAAAATCAACGACTGGACGTGCCTTACTTCGTTTATATAAACCAACTGAAGGCGAGATTCTCTTCGAAGGAAAAGACATCGCGAACTTGAAAAAAGGAAAAGAATTGCTCGAGTTTCGTAAAGAAGCGCAAATGATTTTCCAAGATCCATATGCGTCCCTGGATGGTCGTATGAAGGTGCGTGATATTATCGCAGAAGGAATTGATATTCACGGACTTTCAAAAACGGCAGAAGAGCGTGATGCGATGGTGGATGAACTGCTTGAAACAGTTGGATTGAATAAAGAACACGCTAACCGTTATCCGCATGAATTCTCAGGCGGCCAACGTCAACGGATTGGGATTGCGCGCGCTTTAGCCGTGAATCCAAAATTCATCGTCTGTGATGAGGCTATTTCGGCCTTAGACGTATCCATTCAAGCGCAAATTGTGAACTTACTCAAGAGATTACAAAAGGAAATCGGGCTTACGTATTTATTTATCGCCCATGACTTATCCATGGTGAAATACATCAGCGACCGTATCGCAGTAATGTATCGTGGTCGTATCGTGGAGTTAGGTTCAGCGAAATGCGTGTATAATAATCCGCAACACCCTTATACAAAGAGCCTGCTTTCAGCGATTCCTCTTCCAGACCCGCGCGAAGAAAAGAATCGCAAACGTCTGGTATATAAAGGAGAAGAGTTTAGCGAAGAAGCCACGTTGCAAGAGGTGGAACCAGGGCATTATGTCCTTCGTTAATTAATAAGAAAACGCTAAGAAAATCGTACTTTTCATTGAAGGTATGGACATTTTCGAAAGAATTCTGTAAAATAACAGTACTATCCACTTAGAGGATAGCCCGCACAGCGTGGCGGAGGGACGGGATCTGCCCGAAATGGTGCAGTACCTAATATAGACCTTAATGAGAAGGGAGAGAAAGTTATGTCAAATCAAGAAGTTTTTGATAAAGTAGCTCAATTGATTGCAAACCGTTTTAGCGTAGATGCTTCAACAGTAACGGAAGGCATGACATTCCAACAAGACTTAGGTGCAGATTCACTAGATGTTGTGGAATTAGTTATGGAATTAGAAGACGAATTTGGTGTTCAAATTTCTGACGAAGATGCAGAAAACATTTCAACAATTGGAGACGCAGTAAATTACATTGCAAGTCATCAATAAGAAAATGGGGAAACCGGAAGTGTAGACTTCCGGTTTTTTTGCGTTCCCGCTCGAAACGTTGATAGGACGCGAATATTGAGAAAAAAGAAAGTGAAGTTGTCCTTTATTCATGGACAAATTGGAATAAATGTTTTAGCAATGCGATAATGACGCGTTTTCAGCGATTAAAAATAAATGATATTTCGATAAAAAAATGGTGAGAAAGCAAAATAAAGGTTGCAGTAAGATGGGAATGGGAGTATCATTTAAGTTATTCTAATATCATCCAATTTGGAGGGAAACACATGAACAAAAAAGCAATTGCTGGTTTATTAGGTGCTGCTTCATTAGTAACTTTAGCTGCATGTAATAACAACAAAGCTAGCGGAGATTCTTCATCAAACGCTAAAACTGAAGAACGTAAATTCGCTTCAGATGTAACAAATGAAGGGACTGCTATCAAAGGTGGAACAGTTAACTACGCTATCGTATCTGCTTCACCATTCAAAGGGTTAATTAACCCATTATTATATGTGGACTCAGGTGACGGTACTTTAGTTGACTTAGCGTTCGCACAATTATTTGAATTCGATGCAAACCAACGTATTAAAAAAGATGGCGGTATGATGGAGTTCAATTTAGATAAAGAAAATAAAATTGTAACATTGAAACTTCGTTCTAAAGACTACAAATGGTCTGACGGACAACCTTTAACAATCGACGACTACATTTTCACTTATGAATTCTTAGGTCGTAAAGATTACGAAGGAGTTCGTTACGATGAAAATGCTCAAAACATCGTTGGTATGAAAGATTACCACGAAGGTAAAGCAGATAAAATTTCTGGTTTAGAAAAAGTGGATGACCAAACTGTTAAAATTCACTTAGAAGAAGTTTACCCAGCTCTAGAAATGGGTGGGGGCGCAATCTTCGGACAAATGTTACCAAAACATGTCTTCAAAGATATGTCATATGAAGATGCAGTTAAATCAGATAAAAGCCGAACAGATGTTGTAGGTAACGGACCATTCATCGTTGAAAAAGTAGTTCCTGGTGAATCTGTATCATTCAAGAAAAACCCTTACTACTATAAAGGTGAACCTAAAGTGGATGGCTTAAAAGCGGACGTTGTATCTCCAGACTCAATCGTTCAAGAAATGAAAGCCGGTAACTACGACATGGCATCAATGCCTCCAGAGCAATACGATACTTATAAAGATTTATCTAACGTTACTTTATTAGGTACAATCACAAACTACATTTCTTATGTTGGATTCAACATGGGGCACTTTGACAAAGCAACAGGTGAACACGTATTTGAACCTGGTAAAAAGATGAGTGATCCAGCTTTACGTAAAGCAATCGCTTATGCATTAGATAACGATCAAGTAGCAAAAGAAACTTACCAAGGATTACGTATCTCTGCTAACACATTATTATCTCCATTCTTTGGTGAAATCTATGCAGACAAATCAGAAATCCCAGGATTCACATACAACCCAGAAGAATCTAAGAAAATCTTAGCTGACGCAGGATATAAAGATACTGATGGCGACGGTTATGTAGAAGACAAAGACGGTAAACAATTAACAATCACATTTTTAGTAGCTACAGGTAGCCAAACAGATGATGCTGTTGTTCAACAATACATCGAATGGTGGAAAAATGTAGGTCTACGCGTTGAATTATTAAACGGCCGTGCGTTAGAATTTAACGCATATGCTGAAAAATTAACGAAATACGCTGACGACTTCGATATGTGGTTAGGTGCATTCACAATCGGTTATAACCCTGACCCAGATGGATTATATGGACCAAAAGCTCGTTTCAACTTCGGTCACTATGTGAACGATGAACACACTAAATTAATTAGTGAAATTGCTTCATCAGAATCATTTGATCCAGCTAAACGTGTTGAATTGTTCAAAGAATGGCAAAAATTTGTATTCGAAAATCCATTCCAACTTCCACGTTTCAACTCTTACTCATTAACAGCAGTAAACAAACGTATCAAACATATGGATATTGCTCAAGGTCAAGATACTGGATGGGAAGAAATTGAATTACTATCTGAAACAGGTGTATCTGCTAAATAATTGAATTGAATTCAATCATAAGGTCTCGCATTTGCGAGGCCTTTTTTGTTGTGTATAAGATTATTTCTAGGGATATTATCTTGTGTAATAATTAAAAATATATCAACAAAAAATATATTCTGGACTTTTATTATAAAAGTAGTACAATGTAATTGTTAAAACAGTCACAAATTTATTTTTATAATTATTTTCAACTTTGGTTAATATGGATAGGAGTTGGTTATAGGAGATGTTGAAAGCGCTTTAATTAAAATTGAATTATTAAAGTGTAAAAAGGGTGATAATTCAAATTTTAAATAATCAATTTATATTTGGCTTCAACACAAGAATTTTATACTTGTACGAAATGAACATTTTTTAGAAGAAAGGTGATGGAACAAGATGGACAAAAGGAAATCTCTAAAAATTGATATTGAACAATTTTCATATACTCCATCTAATCCTATATTTTTAAAAAATAAAATTGAGATTGGGTTAGGTGAGATTGTTGGAATAGTAGCACCTAATGGGTATGGAAAAAGTACCCTAATGGATATCATAGCTGGAAATATTGTTTCTCCAAATTGTGAGATTCAATATAGTGGGTTAAATGCGGGAATGAATATCAATTATAAAGCTATTGTAACAAAAATGCTTGAGCCGATGGATTTATATGAACAATTAACTGGTCGTGATCATATGGAACTATTTGCATCCAGCTGGGGGAAGAAGGAAAAAGATATCATTCAAATTGAAGAACTGTTAGGAATGAGTAGCTATACCAAGAAGAAGGTAAGTGTATATTCCTTAGGAATGAGACAAAAGTTATGTTTAGCCTTATGTTTGATTAGTGGTGCGGAAGTGTACTTATTTGATGAAGTTCTGAACGGTTTAGATCAAGAAAATGTAAAAAAGGTTGAATCTGTAATTTTTGATTTAAAGAATAATGGGAACATTGTGCTTTTAGCTTCCCATTTATTAGAAAATCTCGATGAATGCTATGATCGCGTACTCTTCTTGAAAGATGGTAAATTAATTGATGTAAAAGGAGTTGATCTCAATCGTAATAAGAAATTGGTAGTAAAATTTATTGATGAGTTACATTTGAAACGTTATAAAAATCCGTATCCAGTCGAATTAGTAGCAGACAATAAAATTGTTTTTTCTCCTCAAAATAATAATGAAATAAAGATGATTTTGGATGGTTTGTTGGAAGAAAACTCTGGGGTCATATCAATATCGTTGGGAAGAGAAAAAATCAGTATGATCTATAGAAACCTGTACGGTTAGGGGTGGTTTTTATGCTTAGTTTCATATGTAAAATAATGTTTGATTGGAAAACCATTTTAAAGAGAACGATGATTTTTTTGATTTTGTCGATTGTCATAATTCTTCCTAAAATTAAAACTGATGATGAAATTATGGAAGAAAGTCGAAATGGCGCATTGATGACTTTACAAATAAATAAACGGGTTGAAAACTTGGGAAGCTCAGGTGGAGAGAGGGAAAAGGATTATCAACAATATTATGAGTTTATTCATAATGTTAATCTATTTAGTCAAAGTTTACTAGACAATAATCTAAGTGATTATTTAAAATATTTTAGAAATGCTGCTGAATATGGCGAAACAGTATATGAAAACTTTCCAGAGTTTTTTGGGTACGGAAGTATTGCAATGGAAGTAGATAATGTTCCTTTTAAAACGGCTCAAGAGAATGTGAAGAGAAGTTTCATTAGAGACTATCATAAATTGGAATTTTATAATTCCAAACTCAAAGAGTTGTCTTTTTCTGATGTGCTAAAAAGTGATTTTTATGAAATCATTGGCGAAAATAATTTGTTTTCTAATTTCTTTCTGATTTTATTTCTAATAGTAGTACTAATGATGGACCTTATTTTACGTTTTGAGGTAAAGGATTCTGTTTGGAGAACTATACCTAAATCCTTTGTTTCGTATCAAATTAAGAAAAAATTGATTTCTACGTGCTTAGTGTTTGGAGTGCAAGTTTTCGTAGCGATACTTGTGTTTGTTATGTTACTTCTTACTAAGACTATCAATCCACACATAGTTCCATCAATTGTAATTTTTAGTATGAATAATGAAGTAACAAGTGTTTCAGTGTTCTACTTCATGATTCCTATTTTATTTATTGTATTCTTGTTAGATTTATTGTTTATAATGATGGCCACCATCCTATTTCAAATCACAAAATCTAAAATTTTTTCATCATCTTTCATTCTATTTGTACTATTTTTGGAAAGAATGATGATTCATTCTTCAATGCACCAATATTTTCCAGCGTTGAGTCCAATCTATTATATTGATACGGTGTCTGCTCTAAATGGAAATAAATCACTGATCTACAATTATCCTTTTAGTTATATGGATGCGTGCAAGAGCATATTTATGTATATTTGTTTGCTATTTATTTTGCTAATCTTAATCATTAAGCAACAAGATAGGAGATGTAAATATGGGAATAAGTAGGTGGGTACATAAACTAATTTTCAAGCCGACACTGATTTTTTGTGGATTTGTCTTACTTTTGTTAAGTGGGTTGTTTATATTTGAATCAAGTATCGGAACTGATGCTATATTTCTGAAAGAAGATTATCAAATTAAGGAAATAGTATTGCAAAATCTAACGGATATTGAAAATAGTGGAGAGACGATTAGCGATGAACTGAAAGAACAAGTACAACATTTCAACTTCTTAATCAGTAATTTGTATATTGCGTACCGTAATGATAATTATTCCAAATTAGGAGAATTTAATAATCAGAGGGTTGAAAGTGTGGATAGCTTATTAAATGTGTTGCCTGAAACAATGAGAGAAAGAATTGCAGCTCTAAAAGCAGGTGTAGAAAAGTCTGCAAAAACAACGGATTATCTAATCAATCACAACATCAACCTTAAAAAGTATAACAAAGTAGCCCCGTTTTTGGAGGTGGCTATAAAGTTATTGCTTATTAGTGTTCTATTGTTGATAAGTGTAGTGCTAATAAATAGAGAAATGGAGATAAATGACAGAAAAGCGGAACTGTATAGGGTAATCCCAATCTCTTCTAAAAAAATCAATCAGAGTAGATTGTGGAATTATCTCTTACATTTATTCTTAATTCCATCTGTTTTCTATATTTTATTACTTGAATTGTTTTGCAGAGTGTTATTGCAAGAATCGATATTTGTAATTCCTATTACTGTTTTTAGCAAAATTCAAGGAAGTTGGAATATTATTGCGCTAAAGGAAATTATTATCCCTATGATTGTATATCAATCATTTGTAATAGTAGTTATTTTTTATGGTTTAACCAAGATAAAGATTGTAAAGAAATCGTTAATAACCAACGCTATAGAGTTGGGGTATTTTCTTTCAATTATTAATACAAGCGAGTGGATAAACTTTTTGCCAACTAGTTGGATTTCGTTTTATCATCTTTTGACTAACCTTTAGAGGGGGCAAAAGATGTAGGTGATTTGCCTTATCTTGCTAATAAAAATAGAGAGCCCAGGATGCTGTGCTCTCTATTTGTGTTGGAATAAATTTTTTTAGTTTTGTTTATGTGTGAATTATTAAAATGTAACTGATTGTATGGTAATTAATGGGAGTATTTAAAATAACCAAAATTATTTTTGAGATTTTGCTTGCAAAAAATTAAAATTATGTTAGAATTAACATCAAGAATTAATTTGTCAGACAATTCAACATATAAAGGAAGTTGAATCGGGAGTCTGAGAGCGGAGGAAAAATGAAAAAGAAGAGTTTAGTATTCTTATCAGCTGCGGCAGCTTTAACATTAGCAGCATGTGGTACAGCAAATAAAAGTAACACTTCATCAGAAGCATCAAAAGCTTCTTCAAAATCAAAATTTAACGCAGAAGTGACACATGATGGAACACCAATCAAGGGCGGAACTTTAAAATACGCACTTGTAGCGGCTTCACCATTCAGTGGTATCTTCATCGATGAATTAGCATCAAACTCAACTGACTCAACAATTGCGAGCCAAGTGGACCAATCAATGTTCGAATACGATGAAAACCGTAAATTAACAAACACTGGTTTAGCTTCTATCGAATTAGATGTTGAAGGAAAAACAGCAACAATTACTTTAAACGCGAAAGACTACAAATGGTCAGACGGACAACCATTTACAATCGATGACTATATCTTCGCTATCGAAGCTATCGGTAACAAAGATTACACAGGTTCTCGTTACAACGACCGTTATACAAACATCGTAGGGATGAAAGATTTCCACGAAGGAAAAACTGATTCAATCTCTGGTGTTGAAAAAGTGGATGACTACACAGTGAAACTTCACTTTGAAAAAATGTTACCATCAATGCAATTAGCAGGTGGTGCAATTCCAGCGTACACAATGCCAAAACATATCTTTAAAGATATCCCTGTAAAAGAATGGGAACAAAGCGAATACGTTCGTGGAAACAAAGTCGTAGGTCTTGGTGCCTTCACAATTGAATCAGTAGTTGCAGGGGAATCTGTAACATTGAAAGCGAACGATTACTTCTATAAAGGTCGTCCAAAATTAGATAAAGTAGTAATGCAAATTGTGTCACCAGATGCAATTGTTTCAGAAATGAAAGCTGGTAACTACGATATCGCGACAATGCCAAGTGCTCAATACGAAGCATTCAAAGATTTAACAAACGTAACTTACGTAAGTTCATTCGCGCCATCTTATGAATATATTGCGTTCCACTTAGGTAAATACGACAAATCTCAAGGTAAAAACGTAACAGATCCAAATGCGAAAATGGCTGATGTGAACTTACGTCAAGCGATGGGTTACGCATTGGATATCGATGCTGCCGGAGAAAGCTTATATAACGGATTAAACTATGGTACAAACTCATTAATCTTACCATTCTTCAAAGACGTTTATAACAAAGACCAAGAAGGCTTCTCTTACAACCCAGAAAAAGCAAAACAATTATTGGATGAAGCTGGATATAAAGACGTAGACGGCGACGGACTTCGTGAAAACAAAGATGGTTCTAAATTACAAATCAACTTTGCTGCACGTACTCGTGACGCTGCCAACGAATCATTAGTTCAACAATACTTATTATGGTGGAAAGAAATTGGATTAGACGTACAACTTTATACAGGTCGTACAATCGAATCTAATAACTTCTACGAAAAAATCCAAACAGATGATCCAGAAATCGATGTATTCGCAGCTGGATGGGGTGTTGGTTATGATCCAAACCCATCGAACTTATTCGGTGAAACTGCTAAGTTCAACTTCTCTCGTTATGTAAACGAAAAAGGTACTGAAATCATGAAGAAAATTTCTTCTACAGATGCATTTGATGAAGCTAAGAACGTAGAATTCTACAAAGAATGGCAAGCATATGCTAAGGATCAAGCGTTCTTAATCCCAACATTAGTAGGGGATAGCGTAACTGCGGTTAACAAACGTGTGAAATACTATGACACTTCAATCGCAACTAAAGATTCAAAAGCTCAATTATATCAATTAGAAGTTACTTCTGATACAGCAGCTAAATAATGCAATTAAACAAGTCTAGGAGCTTTCCTAGGCTTGTTTTCATTATGAAAAAAGTTTTCAAAAATGAGAAAAAACTGATGAAAATTAAAAAAAGATTAGAAAAACTATTGCAATTATTAAAAAGTTGCTGTATGATATACCCAACATAAATTTATGGATAACCTCAATCGAACGAAATAAAAGAATGGAGAATGAATATGATGAAAAAGAAAAATATGGTGATTCTATTCTCTGCAACGGCTGCGTTGACGCTAGCTGCATGTGGTAATAACCAATCATCTTCAAGTAGCAGCGCTAGTGGAACGACAAAATACGCTTCTGAAGTCACTCACGACGGAACTCCAATTAAGGGTGGAACATTAAAATACGCAATCGTATCTTCTTCACCTTTCTCTGGAATTTTTGCAGATGAGTTATCGCAAGACACAACTGACTCAAGTATCGGTGGTCTTATTGACGAAAGCATGTTTGAATATGATGAAAACCGTAAGTTAACAAATACAGGTCTTGCAAGTATTGAATTTGACGTAGAAAATAAAACAGCTACAGTTACATTGAACTCAAAAGACTATAAATGGTCTGACGGCCAACCTGTAACCATCGACGACTACATCTTCGCGTACCAAGCCATCGGTAATAAAGACTATACAGGTGCTCGTTACGATGATGATTATAAAAATGTAGTTGGTATGGAAGAATATCACGATGGAAAAGCAGATAGCGTTTCTGGTCTTGAAAAAGTGGATGATTACACTGTGAAAATTCACTTCAAAGAAATGAGCCCTTCAATGCAATTAGCAGGTGGTTCTGTGTGTGCGTACATCATGCCAAAACACATCTTTAAAGATATCCCAGAAGCTGAATGGGAGAAAAGTGATTACGTTCGTGGAACAAAATTCGTTGGTTTAGGTCAATTCAAGATTGAATCCATCGTAAACGGTGAATCTGTAACATTAGTTCCAAACGAACACTACTACAAAGGTGTAGCAAAAGTTGATAAAGTCATCATGGAAGTCGTATCTCCAGATAATATCGTTTCAGAAATGAAAGCTGGTAACTACGATATTGCTACAATGCCAAACTCACAATACGAAGCATACAAAGATTTAACAAACGTAACATTATTAAGCGCACAAGCCTCAGCCTACGAATATATCGGTTTCCACTTAGGAAAATATGATAAAGAAACTGGTAAAAACGTGACTGATCCAAATGCGAAAATGGCGGATGTAAAACTTCGTCAAGCAATGGCATACGCATTAGACATCGATGCTGCTGGACAAAACTTGTACAATGGATTACAACATTCTTCAAACTCAATCATCATTCCATTCTTCAAAGACTTATATAATAAAGACCAAGAAGGATTCACTTATAACCCAGAAAAAGCAAAACAATTGCTTGATGAAGCGGGCTATAAAGACGTTGATGGTGACGGAATTCGTGAAAACAAAGATGGTTCTAAATTAACCATTAACTTCGCTGCACGTACTCGTGACGAAGCAAATGAATCACTTGTTCAACAATACTTGAACTGGTGGAAAGAAATTGGATTGAATGTTCAATTATATACTGGACGTACAATTGAATTGAACTCATTCTATGATAAAGTTCAAGCAGACGACCCAGAAATCGATGTGTTTGCAGCTGGTTGGTCAACAGGTTACGATCCAAACCCATCGGGATTATTTGGTGAAACAGCACAATTCAACTTCGAACGTTATGTAGATGCTGAAGGGACTGCCATCATGGATAAAATTAGTTCAACAGATGCTTTTGACGAAGCTAAAAACGTAGAGTTCTATAAAGAATGGCAACAATACGTTCACGATAAAGCGTTCATCTTCCCAACATTAGTCGGAGAAGAACTTACAGCAGTAAACAAACGTGTGAAATACTATGATGTAAACTTAGGCAGCAAGAAATCTGCTTTATATCAAGTAGAATTAACTAGTGATACTGGTGCTAAAGCTAAATAGAATGTTCAAAGGAGGCGAGCTTCGGTTCGTCTCCTTTTTTATTCAAAATCAATAAAATAGATGAAAACGTATTAATGACGGGATTTTAGTGAAATTTGAATTTAAAATTAAAATAACATGAGAAAAGTTAATTTTTTGCTCATAAATAATGGTAATCACGTAAGATTCATGGTAAACTAAAAATACGCTGTATCTGCACTCGAATTGTCATACAATTTGCAATCAGAGAGCATGCAACGTATAATAGAAACGTTGTTTATTATTTTTTTTATTGAAATAGTTAACCAAAGAAAATAAGGAGGAATCGGATTTGACAATTGATAAGCCACTATTAGAAATCAATAACTTACACGTTGGTTTCCGTATCAAAGATGATTTTTATGATGCAGTAGATAATGTGTCATTAACATTAGAAAAGAATGAAATTTTGGCCATCGTTGGGGAATCAGGATGTGGGAAATCTACATTGGCGACAACCATCATGGGCTTACACAACAAAAATAATACAAAGATTACAGGGGACATCATTTATAACGATGTGAACTTAGTAAACTTAAACGAAGCGTTATATAACAAAATTCGCGGAAATGATATCGGTATGATCTTCCAAGATCCATTGGCTTCATTAAACCCATTAATGACAATTGGTGCTCAAATCGACGAAGCTCTTTATTATCATACAGATTTAAATGAAAAAGAACGTACTGAACGCGTACTTGAATTGTTAGGACAAGTAGGGATTCCAAACCCACAACGTACTTACAAACAATACCCACATGAATTATCAGGTGGGATGCGTCAACGTGTGGTTATCGCGATTGCTTTATCATGTAAACCACCAATCATCATTGCCGATGAACCAACAACTGCCTTAGACGTAACAATCCAAGCGCAAATCTTAGACTTATTAAATGATATCCAAAAAGAAACTGAATCAGGTATCATCTTGATCACTCACGACCTTGGGGTAGTAGCAGAAACTGCTGACCGTGTAGCCGTGATGTACGCTGGACAATTTGTGGAAATCGCTCCTGTTGAAGAGCTATTTACAAATCCAAAACATCCTTATACACGTTCATTACTACAATCAATCCCACAAGCGGGAGCAGAAGGCGAAGAATTACACGTGATCCAAGGAACGGTGCCACCATTACCAAAATTACCACGTAAAGGTTGCCGTTTCGCACCACGTATTCCATGGATTTCAGCGGACGCTCACGAAGAGGATCCATCACTTCATGAAGTTGGACCAAACCACTTCGTTCGTTGTACATGTTATAAACATTTCCATTTTGAAGGGGAGGAAGCATAATGAGCGGTTTTGTAACCATTGAAGATTTAAAAGTTCACTATCCGATTCGTAGTGGCTTCTTTAACCGAGTAACGGATCATGTTTATGCGGTAGACGGAGTATCACTTGAAATCGAAGAAGGTAAAACTTACGGTCTTGTTGGAGAATCAGGTTCTGGTAAATCAACAATTGGTAAATCAATTATTGGTCTAGAACATGTAACAAGCGGTAAAGTGATTTACGAAGGACAAGACGTAACAAACAAAGCACGTCGTCGTACTTCAGACTACAACCGTAACGTACAAATGATCTTCCAAGATTCACTATCAAGTTTTAACCCTAAAAAACGTATCTTAGATATCGTGGCTGAGCCATTAAGAAACTTCGAACGTTTATCTCCAGATGAAGAGAGAAAACGCGTGATCGAATTAATGGAAATCATCGGATTATCTGAAGAAGCATTATTAAAATATCCACACCAGTTCTCAGGTGGTCAAAGACAACGTATCGGTGTTGCTCGTGCCTTAGCAAGTAACCCTCGTTTAATCATCGCCGACGAACCAGTATCAGCGTTAGACTTATCTGTACAAGCGCAAGTGTTAAACTACATGAAACGCATCCAAGATGAGTTCAACTTAAGTTACTTATTTATTTCCCATGACCTTGGGGTTGTGAAACATATGTGTGATGAATTATTCATCATGTACCGTGGACGTTTCGTTGAAACAGGTAAAGCGGAAGATATTTACGCGAACCCACAACACATTTATACAAAACGTCTATTGTCTGCGATTCCGGTAATCGATCCAGAAAACCGTGAAGCAAACAAACTACGTCGTAAAGAAGCTGAGAAATTCTACCAAGAAAATCAACAACTTTACTACGATGAAAACGGTCGTGTGTTTGATTTACAAAAAATCTCTGACTCACACTTTGTTGCATTAAATCCAAAAGGAGGAAAATAATTATGTGGAAAACCATTTTACGTCGTGTGTTATTAATGTTGCCACAAATCTTCATCCTTAGTGTGCTAGCATTCTTAATCGCGAAGATGATGCCAGGGGATCCATTTACAGGTTTAATTACTCCAGAAACGGATCCAAATACAATTGAAGCTTTACGTGTGAAATCTGGATTCTATGATCCACTTCCTGTTCAATATTGGAACTGGATTTCAAAAGCTTTCCGCGGAGACTTCGGTCAAAGTTATACTTACAAATATGAAGTTACAAAATTAATCGGTGAACGTATTGGTAACACTGTTTGGTTATCATTATTAACATTGATTTTAACTTACTTAATTGCATTACCATTAGGGATGATTGCAGGTCGTTACCAAAACTCTTGGGCTGACAAGGCAATCGTAGTATATACATTTATTACTTACTCAATCCCAGTATTCGTATTCGCCTTAGTATTATTATGGTTATTTGGTTATACATTAGGTTGGTTCCCAACTCGTGGTTCTGTCGATTCAGACGTCGTGAGCGGAACATTAGCTTACTACTTAAACAAATTCCACCACTTAATTCTACCAGCGTTTACGATGGCGATTCTTTCAACTACTGGTACGATTCAATACTTACGTACTGGGGTTATCGATGCGAAGAGTCAAGACTACGTTCGTACAGCACGTGCGAAAGGGGTTCCTGAAAATGTTGTGTTCAACCGCCACATTTTCCGTAACTCAATCTTGCCAATCGCAGCCTTCTTAGGATATGAATTCACTGGTTTAATCGGTGGTTCAGTGTTCATTGAAAACATCTTCTCATATCCTGGAATGGGGAACTTATTCGTAACATCAATCACAGGACGTGACTACTCAGTAATCTTAGCGTTACTATTACTCTTCGGTACAGCGACTCTTCTAGGTACGCTATTATCTGATATCATCATGAGTATTGTAGACCCACGTGTTCGTGTACAATAATAAAAGGAGGAGTAGCAAATGGAGCAAAATAATGTAAATACAGTTGAAGAAACTGTCGTTGAAGAAAGCACCGTATCTACACCGCCTGCTGGTTTTCAGGTTATTGTACGGGAGTTTTTAAAAGATAAATTAGCACTTGGTGCGTTAATCTTATTAGCGTTAATTTTCTTAGTAATCTTTATCGGACCATACTTCATCGACCAAGAAAGTGCTCTTAAAGTAAATATCTTAGGTCGTTATAAAGCCCCAACAAATGCACACTTGTTAGGGACTGACGAAAGTGGTCGTGACGTTTTAGCCCTCTTAATTATCGGGGCTCGTAACTCAGTATTAATCGGTTTCTCAGTTACAATCTTGACATGTATCATCGGTATCATCGTTGGATTGATTTCTGGTTACTACGGTAAATGGGTGGACACAACTTTAATGCGTGTCGTTGACTTTATCATGATCTTACCAACATTGATGATTATCATCGTGTTCGTAACAGTGATTCCAGACTACACAATGTTCCACTTCGTATTTATCATGACAGCCTTCTATTGGGTAGGTTCTGCACGTTTGTTCAGAACACGTACTCTTCAAGAAGCAAGCTTAGACTATGTAAATGCATCTAAGACAGTAGGTTCAAGTGATATCCGTATCATGTTCCGTGAAATCTTGCCAAACTTAAGTTCATTAATTATCGTTAACTTAATCTTACGTTTAGCAGGGAACATCGGTATTGAAACAGGGTTAACTTACCTAGGTTTCGGTTTACCATTTACAACACCATCACTTGGTACATTAATCTCTGCAGCGAAAAATGCGGACATCATCGAAAACAAATTATGGGTTTGGTTACCAGCCACAATCTTAATCTTAATCATGATGTTATGTATCAACTATGTTGGTCAAGCCCTACAACGTGCAGCGGACTCTCGCCAACGTTTAGGTTAATCATAAAAATTAGAAAAGAGATTGAAGGAAACTTCAGTCTCTTTTTTTGTGCAGAAAAAGCCAAATCGAAAATTTTTTCGTATCTAATAGAGAAGAAAAGTGCAGGATTTCGGTGTTTGGTTGTGAAATAGGAGGGAATCTAGTAAAATAGAGAATACAAATGGCGAAAGGAGTGGCCACGATGAAGGTTAGTGAATCGTTTGAGACGGTTTTAAAGAATCGTGATTTGAAACTGGATAAGAAAGATTTAGGCGATGGTGGCATCGCGTTTCTTGGTCTGTATTCAGAAGGAGAAGCCGAGTTTCCGTTTAGCGTCGTTTTCGATGATAGCGAGGACCGTACCGATTACCAGATTACCTATGAAGGAATCGGAAACGGAAAAGACTTAGGCTTAGATTTATTTGATGTGCTCTATTCCATTAATCGCTTGAACCAAGAGTTAGTGGCATACTACACGCTACTCGTGGATTCAGACGGCGAGCTCTTTATTCGCTATGTGGGCCGTGTAACTCCATTTGAAACTTTTACGTTGTATGAATTACTCGTGATTGGTTCAAAAATTGCCTCAGAAGTACGTAGAACATTATTAGAGTTAAAGAATGAGAACGATCTTTAAGAAGTATTCCCATTTGATAAAGCCATTCGACATTATTATTGTGCTTGTGTTATTGGCGCTATCATTTTTACCAAATGCCATCTTTGCTTATCAACAAGCAACGAGTAAAGAAGAAGCAAAAATTTACGCGATTCTCACAATTGACGGGGAAGAAATCGAGCGCTTTGAACTCAGTGAAAATACACCACATGAAGAGTTCATCTATTATCCGCACGACGATCAATATAATATTATTGAAGTCGATGGAACGCGTATCCGTGACAAGGAAGATAATAGTCCAGACCAAATCGCTGTACAAACAGGATGGGTTTCACAGTCAGGTCAGACCAGTATCTGCTTGCCACATGGGTTGATGATTGAGATTGTCTCAACCGAGCCTGCCAATAGTGATAATGACACCATTATCCCGTTATAAAACAATGTAAAGTTCGCTACAGTCGTGGCGAACTTTTTTTCTTTCTCGACTGTTCCCCTTCCAAGAAGGAGAGCATTTTGCTCGTTGCCTTTGCGATGCGCCAAATGGACTAAAATCACACAGTGCATTTTTATACACCAAGCTATTTCGGAGTTTTTTATATAAGGACATCCTCCTAGTAAGAATTTTTCTTTAAGTAGACGATGAAGAGAATCGAGCGGATTTTATAATAGTAGTAATGGGGGATAGCATTAAATGCGAATTAGCTGGAGTTAGAAATTTATTTCTTACGCCAGCTTTGAGGCTTTAAAGGTGAGAGACGATAGACTCGAACCGGTGCCCCATTACAGCTATTATAAAAAAATCCGCAAGGATTCGAATCATCGTCATCTACCCAACACTCAAGAAGCACCAAAAGAAATCCTTTGCTCAGTCATTGCACCACTAATTTTATAAAAAACTCACGAAAGAGCGCTGGAATATGGTATTATAGTGGAATAAGGAGGAATGCACTGTGCGAATTATTTCAGGAGAATTTGGCGGAAGACGCTTAAAGGCAGTACCGGGCCAAAATACTCGTCCGACGACTGACAAGATAAAAGAATCGCTCTTCAATATTCTTGGCGGTTATTTTGACGGAGGAGTCATGCTCGACATGTACAGCGGAAGCGGAGCCGTTGCCATCGAGGCCGTCTCTCGTGGGATGGACCGTGCGTTTCTATTCGAGAACAATCGCCTGGCGCAAAAGACGATTGAGCAAAATATTGAGATTACAAAATCACCCGAGCAATTTCATTTAAAACGACAAAACGTGAAACAAGGACTCAAAACCATTGCAGGTGACCCAGCGTTTGAACCGTTCGAGTTGGTGTTTATGGACCCACCGTATCGCCTGCAAGAAATTGTAAAGGACATTGAGCAGTTACAAGAACTCAACCTTCTTTCCTCGGACTGCGTGATTGTTTGCGAGGTGGATAAGGAAGTGCAACTTCCAGAGCGGATTTTAGAATTTGAGCAATATAAGCGCGTGGAGTACGGAATTACAGCCCTAGTGTTTTTCGACCGTGCGACTAGCGAAGAGGAGGCTTAAGATGAGGAAAGCGGTAGTAGCAGGAAGCTTCGATCCGATTACGAATGGGCATTTAGATATTATCGAGCGAAGCAGTGAGCTTTTCGATGAAGTCATTGTGGTTTTATCGCATAATGTTCAGAAAAATTATTTGTTTTCTTTAGACGAGCGAAAATCACTGGTTGAAAAGGTAATCGCTCATGTACCTAACGCTAAAGTGGTGGCCGTTAGCGGAGGCTTAACTGTAGAAGCTGCAGCACAATTAGGGGCAAGCGTTCTTGTGCGCGGTGTACGAAACGCAACCGACTTCGAATATGAAGCAACTCTTGCATCTCATAACCGTGTTCAAAACGGAGAAGTCGAAACGGTATTACTCCTCAGCAAGGAAGAGTACCGATTTGTAAGTTCTTCAATGATGAAGGAATTGGCTCGCTTTGGAGGAGACGTAACGCCGTTTGTTCCAAGTGTGGTAGCCGATGCCTTGCAAGAAAAATATAAAGATGCGCCTGAACGCACAATAAAAATGGATGAGGAGATAACAGATGTCAAAGGTTAAAAAGATTATTATTGCAGCCTTAATTTTCGTAGTATTAGCGATTGTTGCGATGATTCCAATCCCATATGTGATTGAATCGCCAGGGACTGCAGAAGATGTATCTCAATTTTTAACGATTAGTGGAGCAAAAGATGAGGACCCAGGATCGCTCCGGGTACTGACGGTGTATGTCGAACAAGCGACCGTTTTAACGTACTTTAAGAAGTTTTTGAAGCACCATGAAATGCTTCCTTCTGAAGAAGTGTTTGGAGATTATACTCCAGAAGAATTCGATGCCTTGCAAGATTTCAGTATGCGAAATGCCCGTTCAACAGCAGTTCGTGTAGCCTTTGAAGCAGCTGGAAAAACGGTGGAACGACATGTAAATGGGATTTTCGTCACACGTGTCGACCAAAGTTCGAATTTCCGCGACAAGTTACAAGTCGGAGATATTATCGAAACGATTGACGGAAAGAGCCTAGGCAATACCGATGAGAGTTTTGAAGAGTTAAAAGACTATTTAGCAGGCCTTGAACCAGGACATACGCTAGTCCTTCAAGTGAAACGTGACGATGCAACAATGACCATCAGCGCGCCGTTGAAGATGGATAGCCGTACTGGTGGTATTCGCCTAGGATTTGGCGGGGAAGTGGATGAAGATGTGACTTCTGACCCATCCGTTGAATTTGACCCACATGGCGTGAGTGGCCCTTCAGGTGGATTGATGTTCACTCTTGAAATCTATAACCAAATTACGAATAGTCATTTAAAAAACGGACATAACATTGCCGGAACGGGAACGATTGAATTAGACGGAACGGTTGGACGTATCGGTGGGATTGATAAGAAATTAGTAGCTGCGGTTGAAGCAGGTGCGACAGTTTTCTTAGCCCCAGATGATGAAATCACAGATGAAATGCGTGCACGTTATCCAGATATTAAATCGAACTATGAAGAAGTCAAAGAAGCGGCTGAAAAGTTAGGAACAGATATTAAAATCTATCCTGTGAAGACGTTACAAGACGCGATTGAAATTCTTGAAAATCTATAACCAATGAGTCATTTTTCTCATATCTTTAATTGGAGAAATCTTTTTAAGGAGTGAGAGAAATGGCTTTTTTTGATGAGTGGAAAGAAAAATGGGAGTCGTGGAATCTGGTGGTCAAAGGTGCTGTTATCGCCGGAATACTTCTTTTATTAGTAGGTGTTGGTGGACTGCTGCCTAAAAAAGAAGAAGCCGTGGAAGAAAGCGAAGCGGTGGTAACGACGGTGTTGGCGGAGAAAACGGAAGAAAGTACGACGCTAGAAACGGTCATTTTCGTGGATATTAAAGGAGAAGTGAAAAAGCCGGGAGTCTATCAAATGAAGGCTGGTGACCGTGTGAAAGACGCGCTCGATGCTGCAGGAGGATTGACGGTGGAGGCGGATAGCCAGAAAGTGAACTTGGCGCAAAGAGTAGAAGATCAGATGGTGATTGTTGTACCAAAAGTGGGAGAAGAAGCTGAGGCAATTCCAGCAGGCACAACGAATAAAGAAGCAGCCAAAGAAGGAAAAGTGAATATTAATACGGCAACGGTAGAAGAGCTGAAGACATTGAAGGGTGTCGGCGAGAAAAAGGCCGAGGCAATTATCGAATACCGAAAGAAGAATGGTTCGTTTAAAACGAAGGAAGATTTGATGAAAGTCCGCGGAATTGGCAAGAAGCTCTTCGAGTCCTTTGAGGAAAGGATTGTGACGCAATGAGTTACTGGATACTAGCAGTGCTCGTAGCGTCTGGCATCGTTGTGTTTGAAGGGACAGTCGCTTGGTGGATTGTCCCTTTATTCATCATTGCTTTGGCGTGGAAACGGGGGCACGAAGCTTGGAAAAGAGTAGTCGGTGTTGTGCTATGTGTAGCGATCGGGCTGCGGTTGTTTTTGTATGTACGTGAAGTGACACAACCTGCTTTTACGGTCGATGATGCGATAAAGGGGCAACTCGTGTTAAATCCAAACCAATTGAAGGTGAATGGAGATTTAGTAACGGGAACGGCCACGCTGGAAGCTGGAGCGAAGCACGAGAAAGTCTTTTTCTATTATATACTCGAGTCGGAATCTGAGCAACGAGCCTTTTTGCAGCTACATGAAGTAGTCCGCGTTTCGGTTGAAGGGACCATTGAAGAAATCGAGCATGCACGCAATAAAGGGAACTTCGATGCGAAAAACTACTATCTGAGTCTTGGAGTGCTGCACGCTTTGAAGGTTGATCGATTGAATTCTCGTATGAAGTCCGTTCCGGGATTCTGGAGCTTTGTGGAGCATCTTCGGTCTCAGTTATTGCAAGTTATGCGTGCTCAAAAAGACAGCCGCATCAAACAATATACAGGCGCTTTACTCTTAGCGGACCGAACAGGATTTAGCGAAGAAGAGTGGGAGCAGTACAAGCAACTCGGCCTCTTGCATCTCTTGGCCATCTCCGGATTACATATCTCCTTAATGGTCGCCTGCCTCGAACGCCTCTCGTGGCGAATCGGCATTACTAGAGAAAAAACGCGGGGGTTACTGGTGCTTTTTGTAGTGCTCTACGGATTTGTGATTGGCTGGAATATTAGTGGCACCCGTGCGATTGGAATGGAGTTGTTAGGCGTCATATCCAAACCGTTCATTAAAAGACGTGGAAGCACTCAGATGGACTGCTTACTCTGGATGGCGATTATGTCCATCCTCGTTTGGCCCGGCATTCTTTTAAATGTAGCCTTTCAACTAAGTTATGGATTAACA
>JAGZLX010000009.1 GCA_018364485.1 Granulicatella adiacens | reverse complement strand
TAACTCATTGTTTAATGCGAAGTATGTAACTTCTTGAGTCTTGTTAATTAATTTTGGACTATCCAATCTCTCTCACCTTTTCTATTAGTATTTGTACATCTTTATCTGTACCTTGATTTTCAAAGCAATGTAGCAATGGAATTTCATATTTAACCGCTAACGCTCTAGCATTGGAACAAAAACTGGTATTGAAATTGCGATTCCCTGAACCAGCAACCCCTTTTAACAGGCTGCGATTCTCGCAAAAATCAATAAATTCATAAAAAAAATTCGCCACTTGCTCTCCATAGGTTGGTGTAATGACGATATAAGGTTCTTCCATTTGTACTGTAGAATTTTTCTTAGAAATCTCAATAAAATCCCAGTTCAATTTTTTTACGAATTGTCTTGTCTTTCCAGTTAGCGATAAATAAACGACTTTCACGAATACTCCATTTCTGAATTCGAAATACACCTTCATGCATTTCTAGCTCACTTGAAACTCACGAAATTAATTATAGCCAGCCTAGAAGTTTTTTGCAACATTTTAACAACATTTTGTATTGTTTTTTTTACGAAACACAAAATATAGTGACTCCACCTACCTACCCCCGACATTTAGTGTACGCAAAAAATCAAGTAAAATGATTGACAGAAACGGTTGACGACTGTAGACTAAACATATAGAAAGGAGTTCTATTTATGACAGAATTTCAACCAATGAGCCCTTCTGAACGTCAAATTATGCGTGTCTTATGGGCCAATCCAAACAGCACAAGCGGATATATTATCGAGCAATTGCAACGCTCATTTTCATGGAGTGACTCGACGATTAAAACCCTCATTATCCGTTTAACCAAAAAAGGATATATCCAAATCGATAATCGAAAGAAACCATTCCACTACTCTGCGACGATTTCTGAGAAAGCACAACTCGACCAAGAGACCGATGTGCTTCTAGAACAAGTTTGCCATAAACAGAATGGAAATTTATTACATACACTGATCGATAAGGCCACTTTGAGCCAAGATGACATTCAAGAATTAGTGAGCGCCTTAAAGGAAAAAGCAGCCACTGCTCCAACATCTGTTGCATGTAACTGCCTACCAGGACAATGTAATTGCCATCACCATCATCACTAAAACAAAAACCTATTGCTTAAAGCCATAATGACTTTAAACAATAGGTTGTTTATCTATATATATATATTTCAGTTTGGATTATTTTAAACTGAGGGTAAATGACTATGAAGCTTACGGATTTAATAGTAGCAGTAATGGGAAGAATATTAAAACGAATAAGAGGGAGAAAGACAGAAGAGACAAAAGATTCACAGTGTGAATCTTTTGTCTCTTCGTAGTCTTTCCCCCACAAGGTTGATTAGACTTAAGTGAATCACAAGTGATGAAACTTAAGTCAATCAACTACTGTGTCTACATATATAATCTATTATAGTTAGGAATTCATTCCTTACTCCCTCTTTGAGGCTTTAAAGGTGCAAGACCAAGGCTTGCACCGGTATCCCATTACCGCTACTATTTCTAAATCCGTAATAGATTCATAGTCATTGTCCAATTACGATTTCAAATAGTCCTTCGCGTCCTTAAAGAAGCTAGCAATAATCATGACAATAATAATCCCAATTGGAAGTGCCGCGATAATCGCAACGGATTGTAAGTTATACATTGAGTTTTCTGAGAAAATCAATGCAATTGGGAACAAGATAAATACGAGTGACCAGAACATGCGGACACGTTTATCACTGCCGTGCGTATGCTCTAATTCTTTGTATGAATAAGCAGATACCACTAGAGTTAAAGCATCGAATGTTGTCGCATAGAACGCAATCATCGTTACAGCCAGTAATAATAATCCAATGTTAGCTAAAGGCATGGTATCAAAAATTTTCAAAATAGCTGCCGCATAATCTGCGTTATTACTTAGAATACCAGTAATATCCAAGCCATGTTTTAACTGTTGCGCTAAGCCATAGTTTCCAAGGATGATAAACGCCGTAAATGTCCCAGCAATCCCCCATGCGTATCCACCAAGAACAGTGTTTTTAACGGTACGTCCTTTTGAAATACTACCGATAAAGAACGGTGTAGCCACACACCAAACCATCCAATAAGACCAATAATAGATTGTCCATTTTTGTGGGAAGCTTGTTTCACGAAGCGGATCAAGCCACGTAGACATTCCGATAAAGTTTTGGACAAGGTTCCCAATTGCGCTAAACCCTGTTTCTAAAATGTACACTGTTTCTCCACCGAAGAATAAGAAGTATCCTAGTAAGGCAAAGAATAAATACGTACAGATGGCCGCTAGTTTAGAAACGGCGTCCATTCCAAGCATTACAGTACTTGTATATACGGCTGCGATTAATAATAATACTACAATTGTGATAATCTTCGAATTATGAATCCCAAACACTTGGCTCATCGCCGCTGAAAGAAGCGGTGTTGCTAGCGAGAATGTTGTAGCAGTACCCGCGATTAACGCGAAGATGGCAATCAAGTCGATGGTTTTCCCCATCCAACCGTCAACTTTGTCTCCAAGAAGTGGACGACAAGCTTCAGAGAATTTTTGTTTCTCTACTTTACGATTATGCAACATAAATCCAAAGGCCACCGCAAGCATGATGTAGAAGCTCCATGCGATTGGTCCCCAGTGGAATAATGGGAATGTGGACGCCCATTTTTGCACGCTACCGAGTTCGCCAAGATAAGATTCTTGTGCGTATAATGCCCATTCGATCATCGCATAGAACACAATATCCGCTGCCATCGTAGACGTAAAAATCATCACACCCCATTTAAAGTTGGAATATTCGACTTCACTATCTTCGCCACCAAGAACGATTTTGCCGTATTTTGAAAAAGCCACATACACACTACAAAGGAAAACACCCACCGCAAGCATAGCGTAGTAAATACTGAATTGGTCGCCTAGAAAACTACGAACGCCTTCTAGAACCGCTGAACTGGCATCTGGAAATATCATAAAGAGAATTCCTAAAACGACTACTCCAAATAGCGGTACAAGCGTTGCGACCCAGTCAATCTCGTCGCGAAGATTTTTCTTTTCTACTTCATTATTCATGATTTGCCTCCTCTAGAACACTCTTGTAAGAGTCATCTACTGCTACTAATTCTTCAAGGCTATCGATTTCAACGATATCCCCTTCTTGCATTGGGTAAATACCCATTTCATATTCTTCTGGGTAACAGAACATTGCCACATCATCCCAATAATTATCATGGTTTTTCTTTTCTTCAAATTCGATCTCAAGATGACGTTTTAACTGTTGCCCGTCTTCTTTCGTCCAACGAGAAATGCTAAATAACTGCCATCCCTTTTGACCACCTGTACGGCTACAGCTTGTAACGACACCGTTGTCATCCACTTGCATCAACCATTCATCAGTTCCGTTTTCTACTGGAATACACGCATATCCTGAACGTGTAAACTCTGGATGTAGAATTTCACTGTTGTAGATTAATTGGTCGCCATCTAAAATAATCACTTCTTCTAAATGATCACGAACTACATACAGTGATGAAATATTGTTTGCAACATCGAAATATGGATTTTCAACAATGTTAATTTCTGGATAGTCTGCTTTAAGTTCAGCAAACTTCTCTTTTAAATACCCTACTACGACATAAATTTCATGGATTCCTTGTTCATGAAGCGCACCAATAACGGTGTCAATCATTCGTTTCCCATTTACTTTTACAAGCGGTTTTGGAATGGTATTTGTAATCGGGCGCATTCTTGTCCCTTTACCCGCAGCCATGATAATCGCTCGTTTTACTGTATTTGTCATTATTTTTCCTCTTTTGCTAATTCTTCTTGCACAATGCGGTAGAAATCTTTGGCATAACGGTATTGCATTAATGAGTACTCACCAAAGTCAACGCCGAGTGTACGTTTGTACTCGCACCAGTTACTCCACAGCATCCCGCTAATCGCAATATACGCATAGATTTTTACACGTGTCATCTTCTCGCATTTTCCTTCGAAATAAAGATCGATGAGTGCATCTGCCTGCTTGCGGTCATATCCTGCATAAATACAAAACATCGCAATATCAATATGCGGGTCTTGCATTCCAGCGTATTCCCAGTCAATCAGACGAATATCTCCTTCTTTTGTAAATAGGAAGTTGTCATAGACTGAATCGATATGGCTTAATACGGACTCTGCTTTATATTTTTCAACGAAGCTCTTTAGCCCAAGAATCTTCTTCTGAATTTCAGCATGGTCTTTATAATAAGAAGATTGACCATTCCACAAGCTTTGATAAAACTCAATTTGCTTAAATGGATCGAAAGTATGCTTCACTTTTAATTTTGACTGATGGAACTCGCGTAATTTTGCCATACAGCGCTGTAAGTCTTTTTTATTCGTGCTATCGCATGAACGCGCTCCTTCCAGATACGACGTAATCTTATATCCATTGTCTGGATTCATATACACCACATCATCGCAAATTTGCTTACCTTCTAGAACGCTATACACATCTGCTTCTTCCTTACGATTAATGAGATAGTCTGTTCCCTCGCCTGGAATACGCATAATGTATTTTTGACCCTTACAAGTAAATAGGAAGCTACGATTCGTCATCCCTTTTTTCAATACTTCGATATTGACGATTTCGTCCAACTGAACATCGAGTGCCTTCGAGATTTGCTGCAAGGCATCCGTTTCTAAGTGTGAAGAGGATTTATCGAGTTCACGAAGTTGTTCATACGTGTTGATTTCAAAGACGGTTGCATCATCCATTAATTTTGGATACACCGTATATTTTCTATTCTCATCTTCAAGCGTTACTTCCCAGAATGACTTCTCATGTCTTTCTTCTGCAGCTGCAGCGTTTAATTGTTTTGTCACTGCTTTAGCGTCTTTTTCTGTTAAATAACAGATGCCGTATGGACGGTTCCCTTTTCCTCTTTTATCACTTGTAATGATTTCTTGTTTCTTATTCACTCTAAAGAAGCTTTGTTCTACCTCTTCTTCGCCAAGTAAATACCAAGAATACAATTCATCTGTATCAAATGGAGATTCCTTACACCATAAGTCACAAGGAACGATATACGTATTGCCTAGAATTTCTGCAACGCGTTGTAATGAATAGAAATTATTTTTTGTTGCATAGTCTCTATTCACGGCGAGTTTCACTTGGTAATCATCCATTAAGTACTCGTATTGCTCTTTCATAAAACCAACGACTACCGTAATGTCCGTAATTCCTACTTCTTGTAGTTGCTTAATTAATCGTTCAATCAGCGGCTCTTTCTTCACTTCAAGAAGCCCTTTTGGCGTTTCAGTATTGATTGGAACCATACGCATTCCAAATCCTGCAGCCAAAATAACAGCATTCTTTGGTTTATTTTTCTTAAAAAGTGCCTTTGCTTTACTTGTTAGATTGAATTTAGCATCCACAAGTTCAAGTTCTCTGAGTCGTTTTAATTCACGATTCACGAGACCAAGCGAATAGCCTGAAAGCTCTGCTAATTCTCTTTGATTTTGAATATCTTGTTGTTTAATAAGTTTTAGTAAATCGAGATTTGTTTTGTTCATAATATTTACCTCTCGTATTTTTGTGAACAGCATTAGTATACTTTGTTTCGTCACTAACTGCAAGTTTTTAGTGGTAAAGAAATGTTTAAGGACATAAAAAAAGACTAGGGAAGTAATTCTCTTCCCTAGCCAACAAAATCAATATTCAGTTGCATCGATAAAATACCTGCTTCACTCTTTATGTAGAAACCGTATTTATCCACGCTATAATCAATGACATTATGCTGATCAAACATCATCGCATAGTGACTTGCAAAAGCCATTTCCCCAATATTTGTCTCAAAAATTTGGTCATACTTTGGAGGCAGAATCTCATTTTGCTCTTTTTTTAATACCACTAAATGATATTTATCGTACACTTGGCAATGGCATCCAACCATCCCTTCATAAAAAGGGCTATCTCCATCAACATAATCCATGACAAAGAACACATCTGTTAAGCCGCGCTCTTGTAACATGGCGTCCAATTTTGTTTTTGCTGCTTCAGTGACTGTAAAGTCCATATTCATTCCTCTTCCTATCAAAAAAGGAGACCAGTGTCCCCTTCAATGATTATTGTTCTTTTGATTCTTCGTTTTCAGATTTTTTTACACGATCTTTGATAATAGCATCAAGAGATGGTGGTGTCACTTCGATGTGAGTTGGTGTATTTAATACGATATCCCACTCTTCGTTTTTAATCATGTCTAATTGTGTTTGTGTTAAGATTTGAAGACGTTGACGGAAAATACGTGTTTCTTTCTTAATTAAATCTGTTTCACGGTTAATATCTGTTGCTTTTTCAGCTGCTTCTCTCAACATTGCTTGTGCTGCTTTTTCAGCTTCAAACACGATGATTTCAGCGTCTTTACGTGCGTTTTCGCGAAGACGATCTGCTGCTTCTTGGGCAACAAGGATTGATTTATTCAATGTTTCTTGAATCGAATTAAAGTATTCTACTTTTTCTTCGTTGAATTTGACGCGTTTTTCTAAATCTTTATTATCGCGAATTAATGTTTCTAATTCTTTCTTCACTTCTTCCAAGAAGTCATTTACTTCTTCAGGATCGAAGCCTTTGAATTTTGTTGAAAAATCTTTGTTATGAATATCGTTTGGTGTAATAGCCATTGAAAAATCTCCTTTATTTTTTATTCTTTTCTAGTAATCCTAGTTCTACTTTAATCTTATCTTTCTTTGTACGCCCTTCAATCTTTTGAATTTGAAGGCGACCGTATCCACGAATAGATACAATATCTAAAATTTCCAGCATAAAGTCAGGTCTGTTCTCTTCAGTCCAGTTCACCTTTACTTTACCACTTTCAATCATTTCTTTTGAACGCTGTCTTGACACATTAAATACGGAAGCAATCACCGTATCGAGTCGAAGCGAACTAACGACTGTTTGTACCGCAGTCCAATGATCCACCGGTACAATCAACTTCGTATAGTCGACTTCTTCAAGTCGGACAGCCACTTTCCCAATCTTTTCTAACTGTTGTCTGATATATTCCTTCATATTTTGAGCGCAGAATAATTGCCAGTCTTCTCCGTTTGAAATAATATCGCCAATCAAGCTACGGTCAAAGCCAAGGCTCATCAGTGACCCTAGAATCTTTCCATGCCCAAGTGTCGCAAATTTCTTCGGATATTGAATATGAAATAGAGCATTTTCGAAATCCTCTGATGTTGGCTCATAATATTCCGGACAAATCATACAACGTTTCCGTTCAGCATCAATATACCCGCCATCAAAATAATAACGAACATCGTCATATTGACCTACAATCGCCTCCACAATAAACTGTTGGCGCGGATCAAGATAATTCGTCAATACAGGCGCGTACTGCAAACGTACTTCTTCTACCCATTCTTCCACTTGTTTTAGAAAAGAGTATTCTTCTTTTCTAAAATGTTGTTCAACACCATTTCCCATTTTTTATACTCCAAAAATTTTTGCGACAATAAATACTAATACTGCTGCAGCAACGTAAATCGTTAAAATAGACGTTACTAAGGCTAAACTATATTTTCCAAATCGTACATCTTTGAATAACGATACATACGGACGGCAACAAGCATCTAATAAGTCCGCTAAGAACATTGGAAGATATAATCTCCAATAAATATTTAATCCATATAGGATTAGCATAACTTGATAAACCCCTGCTACTGTTGTTATCAGTCTAATAATTTCTAAACCCACTAAGTTACACTCCTCTAAAATTCGCTATGACGGAATGTTTCAACCATCTCGTCATCAAAATTTCCTTGTACTTGGAAATTCGCAGGCGAACAGATAAAAATTTCATCTCTCACCTTTTGTACATCTCCATTAATAGCATACGCCACACCGACTACAAAATCAATGACGCGTTTGGCATCTTTTGGTTCCATACGTTTAAAGTTAACGAGCACTGCTTCTCCCTTTAAAAGAGCATCAGCAATGCGTTCTGCTTCAGAATACACACTTGGTTCCATCACGTAAATCTTAGAAGTTTTCTTTACTCCAGGACTTTGGAATGGAACAACATTTGACGTATTTCTAGAACGAGTTTCTGGAGCTGACTGTGCTACAGGCTCTTCATAGTAATCCATTTGTTCTTCCTCTTCGTAGTAGTGATCTTCTGGACTTAAGAAGTTTTTTAAACTATTCATGAATCCCATTCGTCTTCCTCCCTTTCAAACCAGCTTGTACCAATTCGAATATGCGTTGCACCACATTCAATCGCAGCCTCAAAATCTCCACTCATCCCCATACTGAGGAATAAAGGAGCTTCTAACCCTTCTTCTATCTCGATATCTTTAGCAATTTGTGCTAAACGCGAAAAAAAGAAGCGAATTTCTTCATCGCTTGCGTCAAATGGTGCCATCGTCATCAAGCCAACAACACGAATCTTTTCATATCGCTCGCTTGCTCTATAAGCATCCAGTGCCTCTTCGGGTGTGAATCCATGCTTAGACTCTTCCCCAGAAACGTTAATTTCTAGCATACAATCTAATGGGTGCTCGAGACGTTTTTCAATCTCATCCATGATTGAAAGGCGATCTATCGCATGAAATAAATCGATTCGATTTACAACTTGCTTCACTTTTCGCTTTTGGAGTGGCCCGATTAAATGCCAGATGTTATCCTCATGTGGAAATTGTTCTTGTCGTTCTAATAGCTTTTCGACACGATTCTCCGCAAAATGTCGAAATCCTAAATCGTACATTTCTTGAACCTCGCGAGCGGTACGATTTTTCGTTACAACAATCGGACAAACTTCCGTAGATAGTCTATGAACTTGGTTACAAGAAGATGCAACCAAGTTCATAATACGACTTACATTCTGTTTAATGATACTCATTAATTTCTGTTTCTTTTTCTGAAGAATGGCGGAGTATCTAATCCATCATTTTCAGTTTGTTTTGGCTCAACTGGAGCTTCTACGAAGTTACTTTGAGCGAATGGTGAATCAGCTTCTTTTGAAGAAGTAGTTTCACGTACAGTTGTTTCGCGACGGATATCCCAGTCTCCAAATAAATCTTTCTCAGGTTTCTTTTCTTCCACTGGTTGTGGTTTTGAAGGAACTTGTTTTTCTTGGAAAGTTTGAGGGTTATTTCCTAAATCTTTACGAGTTGCTGTGCTATTCGCGAATGGTGAACGACTAGCGCGCGTTGCTGACTTTTTTTCGTGCTTACGCTCCTCATCGATACCTGTAGCGATAACAGTAACGATCACTTCATCGCCTAAGTTTTCGTTGATTGAAGTACCGAAGATAATGTTTACTTCACTTGTTGAAGCTGCTGCAACGATATCAGAAGCATCTTGTGCTTCGAATAATGTTAAGTCAGATCCACCAGTGATGTTTAATAGGATTTGTTCTGCTCCATCGATAGATACTTCTAATAATGGAGAAGAAATAGCTTTCTTCGTAGCTTCTGCAGTACGGTTTTCACCACTTGCAACACCAATACCCATTAATGCTGAACCTTGATCTTTCATCACTGTCTTCACGTCAGCGAAGTCCAAGTTTACGTAACCTGGTGCAGTGATTAAGTCAGAGATCCCTTGAACCCCTTGACGTAATACGTTATCTGCTTCACGGAAAGCTTCTAACATAGGAGTCTTTTTATCAACGATTTCTAATAAACGGTTGTTTGAAATTGTTACTAATGTATCTACGTTTGCTTTTAATTGTGCAACACCTTCTGCAGCGTAGCGACCACGTTTTGGTCCTTCGAAGCTAAATGGACGTGTAACAACACCCACTGTTAATGCGCCTAATTCTTTCGCAATACGAGCAACAACTGGTGCAGCACCTGTACCAGTACCGCCACCCATACCAGCAGTAACGAAGATTAAGTCTGCTCCAACTAAAGCTTCGCGAATTTGTTCTTCACTTTCTTCAGCTGCTTTAAGACCGATTTCAGGTAATGAACCTGCACCTAAACCTTTAGTAAGTTTTGGTCCTAATTGAATTTTAGTTTCTGCTTCTGAGTTTCTTAATGCTTGAGTATCTGTGTTGGCTACGATGAACTCTACACCTTGTACTCCTTCTGAAATCATACGGTTAACAGCGTTGTTACCAGCACCACCAACACCAATGACTTTAATGACTGCGCCATCTAAATTTGTATCGAATTCGAAATCCATTATATTTCCTCCTTGGTTCTCATCTTAATTTTCGTCAATAAACATTTTGAAGAAGTTCTTCACTTTCGCTCCAAACCCTTGTTCTTCACCAGTTGGTTCTTGTTCATACTCTTGTGGTTGTTGAACAGGAGCCGTTGGTTGCACTTGTACAGGAGCACTTTGTGGAGTGCTTTGTACTGGGCGAGGTTCTGTTACCGGTTTACCCTTTTGAGCAATACGGTGAACATCATCTAAGCTTGCAGCGTATTTGATTAACCCCATACTTGTTGCGTAAATAGGATTTCTCATTCCCATTTGCTCTGGAATATAAGTTTTCACTTGTACTCCGAAAATTTCTTGTGCTAACTCTTGAACTCCTGCAAGTGAAGAAGCTCCACCTGTTAACACAATTCCTCCTGGAAGTTTTAATGCATCCACTTGGTCTAATGCACGTTTTACAGTTTCAAAGGTTTGAACCACACGTGCTTCGATGATTTCTGATAAGTAATGTTCATCTACTTTGACTGGATCCTTCTTACCAATTGTTTCTACTGGGAAGAATTCATCCGCACTCGTTTCTGATGAAATTGCATATCCGTATTCACGTTTAATACGTTCTGCATTTTCAAAGCTTGCATTCAAGATGATTGAGATATCTTTGGATACGAAATCTCCACCTTCTTGGTCCACGAATGAGAATTTTAATTGGTTATCGTGCATTACTGAAGCACTTGTTTGTCCACCACCCATATCGATAAGGACAGTACCAAATTCTCTTTCACCTGGTGTTAATGCGACTTGGCTAATCGCTAATGGTTGGATAACCATTTCTTCGATATTTAAGCCAGCTTTGTCAATACAACGTTTAATGTTATGTACGATCGTCTTAGGACCGGTAATCATGCTCGCAAACAACTCAAGACGAACACCAATCATTCCGCGTGGATCTTTAATGCCATCAAATCCATCCACGATGAATTCTTCTGGAATCACAGAAATGATTTCACGCTCAGGTGCTACTGAACGAACTTTTGCTGCGGAAATAACGTTGTACACATCCACATCTGTAATTTCTCTATTTTCACTTGATACGGCAATCATACCGTGACAAGGTTCAATTGAGATTTGATTACTTGGAATCCCAACGATAACATCCTTGATTTGGATATTTGATTTTTGTTCTGCTTGTCGAACTGCTTTACGAATAGATTCAACTGTTTCGTCAATATCTACAATGACTCCACGGCTTAATCCTTCTGATTTTTCATTGCCGACTCCAATAATATTTAATTGCCCTCTGACATACTCAGCTACTACAACCTTTATTGAAGTGGTTCCAATATCTAAACTCACATAAATTCCCTGATTTTTCACGTTTATTGAAACCTCCTATACGATTCATTTCTATTTCATTTTTTAAAGTTTATTGATAAGTGATACTCCTTATATTTTAACATAATTTTGTCCACATAAAAAAACATATGAGCGAGTTTTAAGACTTTTTTATTGAACTGTCGTATCTGGTGTAAAATAGATTCCCACTTCCATATCTACAGTTCCTTTTTTTCCATTCAATTGTTTCGTAATTGATGGATAATACCCTAATTTATCTCCAATATCTTTCAGATTTCCGATAACTCGATTGCCATCTTTCATCTTCAGATAAATCTTTTGGTGATTTTTTGTGTCGTTTGGATACTGGATCTCTACGATTTCACGAATTACACTTGCTGGAACTTTCTCCAGTTGTTTTGCAAGTGCTTTATATTGTGTGTCATCTGTAAACATATACAATAATGGGTAATCTTTTGGCGTTGCATCGGATTCCACTTCGATGATTTGACCATCCGATAAAAGCTCATAGGTTTTATCATCACTTTGGTAGTATCCGATTGCTGGATTTTCTTCAATATTCAAACGCATTTTATTCCATGCCACTAATTGTACGGAAGCATCCTTAATTTTTGGACTAGCATTTTTTAACAAGTTAGCTGTACGATAACGATTCGCTAAAATTGTCCAAATGCTTTGTCCCTTGGTGATACCGTCGTTTTCTTGAACTAATTCCACTGGAACTTGATTCAATCCTACAACTTCGATATCAGACACTTTCGAAAGTGGTGAAATAAAGTAAATACTCCATCCCGCACAAACAATAAAAATCCCTTTTAAGAGCGTTGCATTCGTAATGCCTTGTGACTTTGGTTTTGTCTTTTTAGGCTTTGGTTCCTTTTTCTTTTTCACCTTTTTTACAGGTTCTTCAGGAACATTTTGCTCTACTCTTGGAGAATTCTGTTGCGCTAACTCCCAAGGTGTTAGTTCACGTGGAGGAGTTTGTTGTGGTTTCTTTCGATTAAACATATTCTCCTCCTTAATCCTTATTTCACTAGAGAATGAATAATTGTTTCAAGTCGACTTGACGCATCTGTAATTCCCAAGGCTTTTGAATTTTCAGCCATTTCTTTTCGTTTGGCTTCATCATTCATAATACGATCGATTTCAGTGACTAAACTTTCACCGTTTAAGTCTTTTTCTAAAATCATCGTTGCGGCGTCTTTTTCTACTAATGACATCGCATTTGCTTCTTGGTGATTTTCAGTTACGTATGGACTTGGAATTAAAATACTTGGCAAGCCAAGTGCTGTTAATTCAATCAATGTAGTTGCTCCACTTCTGCAGACAACAAGGTCTGTGTTTTGGAACATTTGCACCATATTATTAATATATGGTAAAACTGTGATATTTTGCAATGGTTTTTTCAAACTTGTAATGAGATTGTTGATTTTGTCATAATGCACTTGTCCAGTGACCATGACTACTTGATAATCTTTTTTCTCGAATTCTTCAAGTGCTTCGATAAATGATTCGTTCATACGAAGCGATCCACGGCTTCCACCGAAAATCAATACGATTGGTTTTTCTTTTTGAATACCAATAGACGCTAAGTAAGAATCATCTTTTTGCGCATTGGCTAACTCTTGACCACGAGGATTTCCTGTCATGACCACTTTATCTTCGTACTTTGCAAAGTCTTTACGAACAGCATCGAAGCAAATCGCAATCTTAGAAACTTTACGGGCTAAGAATTTATTCGTAATACCTGCCAAACTATTTTGCTCATGAATAATCGTTGGAATTCCCATGTTTGCTGCCGCGTATAATACTGGCGCACATACATATCCTCCAGTACCGATAACGATATCCGGTTTGAACTCTTTTACGATTTTTTTTGCTTTAAAATAGCTTGTACAGAAATACCATAACGTCTTAAAGTTTTCTAGTGACAATGAACGAACAATTCCTTGAATCTTAATCGTTTTAAAATCATATCCCGCTTTTGGAACGATGGTACTTTCTAATCCACGTTCAGTCCCCACATAAAGAAACTCTGTTGAAGGGTCTTGTTCTTTCAAATAATTCATTAAGGAAAGAGCTGGATAAATATGACCACCCGTTCCTCCTCCTGAAACTAATACTCTCATCTTTTTTCTCCTATATATTACAGTTTTTCTACTGCTTCAATGAAACAATCACCGCGCACTTCAAAGTTGGCAAATTGATCCCAACTTGCGCATGCTGGTGAAAGTAATACAATTTCTCCCTCACGACTAGCTGCATACGCTTTTGGCACTGCTTCTTCTAATGTCTCTACTACGGTTACTGGAATAGATAGTTTTTCAGCAGTAGCTTTTAACTTCTCTTTTGTTTCTCCGTAAACGACCATTTCACGGACATTTCCAAGTGATGGTTCTAATTCTTCAAAACCATTCCCACGATCAAGTCCGCCAGCAATTAATACAACAGATTGATTTGTAAAACTACGTAACGCTGTTTGTGTTGCAATGATATTTGTTGCTTTTGAATCGTTGTAGAATTTACGACCTTCAATAGTCTTCACATATTGTGTACGATGTTTTACACCATGGAATGAACGAACCGCTTTTTCGATTCCTTCATTTGTTGCACCTTGTAATTTACTAATGGCAACCGCCGCCAACACGTTCTCAATGTTTTGAACGCCAGGTACTTGAATCGCTTCAAGTGGCATAACTGCTTCCCCGTTAAAGTAAATCGTAGTTTCATCCGCATACGCACCGTGTTCTAAGACCGATTTACGGCTGAACGGTACTAATGTCGCCTTTGTATGACCTTTAATAAACTCATATAACTCTGGGAAATCCCCATTATAAACAAGGAAATCCTCTTCTGTTTGATTTTTAGTGATTTGTAATTTTGCTTTTACATACTCTTCACGCGTTCCATGATAGTCTAAATGTGCGCTAAAGATATTCACGATACACGCTACTTTAGGATGGAACTCCTCAATTCCCATTAATTGGAAACTTGATAATTCAGTGACATAAATATCTGATTCTTTTGAATCACCAGCAAGTAGTGATAAAGGAATACCAATATTACCACATGCAAAAGTTCTTCTTTCAGGGAATGACTCTTTTAACATAAGGTTTGTTAATGTCGTCGTTGTTGTTTTCCCATTTGACCCTGTAATTCCAAGTACTGTTCCTTCCATGACACGTTGTGCAATTTCAATTTCCGTATAAACTGGCAATCCCTTTTCGACTGCTTTAGCGACTAATGGATTTGTATAAGGAATCCCTGGATTTTTCACAACGAAATCAACAGGCTCATCGAGTAGTTCTAGTGGATGTCCCCCAGAAACCACTTTAATCCCTTCTGCGACTAACCCTTGTGCATCTACACTTTCCTCAAGTGGTGTTCTATCATTTACCGTTACATCCGCATGTAACTGGTGTAAAAGTTTTGCTACACTCACTCCACTCTTTGCAAGTCCAATGACTAGTACTTTTTTATTTTCAAATGCATGTGTATTCCGCACAATGATTCCTCCAATTTTTCTTTTTTAATATGTATATGGAGAAAGGCTGGGCAAAAATGACCAGCTCTCCTTGTAAAATATGTTAATTCTCTTAAAAGACAAATGCAACGATTAACCCTGCAATAAGTCCGATTGCACTAAATACAGAAACAATCTTCACTTCTTTCCAACCACTCATTTCAAAGTGATGGTGAATTGGACTCATCTTGAAGATACGTTTGCCTGTTAGTTTAAATGAACCCACTTGTAAAATAACGCTAAGTGTTTCCCCAACAAAGATGATCCCTACAAGTAATAAAGTCCATACTTTATGAAGCATAATCGAAATGATGGCAAGTCCTGCACCGAGAGCTAATGAACCAACGTCTCCCATGAAGACTTTGGCTGGTTTCCAGTTAAATACTAAGAAACCAAGGAGCCCACCGACTACGCAGAAGCAGAACGTTGCAATCGAACGTTGACCTGATTCATAAGCGATAAATCCATAAATACCATAAGCAATAGTGTTTGTTGAAGCAGCTAATCCATCTAAACCATCTGTTAAGTTAACTGCGTTTGAAAATCCAGTAATCCAAATAATCGTGAATAATGCAAAGATGATAATGCTATTAACTTCTCCAAAGAATGGAATGTAAATTAATGGATCATTTCCACTAAGCAGATATAATCCCACAAAGATTGCAGAGCCAATCAATTGTAATCCAAATTTTTCGTGACTCTTTAATCCTTCGTTTTGTTTTTTAAACACTTTAATAAAATCATCTAAGAACCCAATTGATCCGAAGAAGGCAAAACCAATAACGCCACTTAATAAGACGAAATTGAAGTGTCCGAAAACAGCTCCGACAATTAAACTAGAAATACTGATCATACAAAGGAACACAAGGCCACCCATTGTTGGAGTTCCACTTTTGGCTTTATGCCATGATGGGCCTTCATCTAATGTAGTTTGACCTAATTGTTTCATCTTCATATATTGAATGAAATGTGGTTCGGCAATGACTGTCGCAAGGAACGCTAAGCCGACTGATAAAATGACTTCGATCATAATCTTCTCCTTCTTCTACTCGTGATTTTGAAAGCCTAATGCTTCTAAACTTGCAATAACAGTTTCTACTTCATTATAAGGAATATACTCGTCACCGATTACTTGGTATGGTTCAACACCTTTACCAGCAAATAATAAGATATCCCCTTCTTGAGCAATTTCTAAAGCACGTTTTACCGCACTTTCTCGATTATCGATGCATTCATAAGCAGTTTGTTCATCTTTTCTTCCTGCTAGAATTTCTGCATAAATCTTTTCAAGTGGTTCATGTCTTGGATTATCCGCTGTTAAAATCACATAATCGGATTTGTCAAACGCAATTTCTCCAAGTTCAGGGCGCATGCTTGAATCACGGTTACCACCGCTATGTCCCATGATTGTAATCACTCGATTCACTTTCACTTTCTCAAGCGTCTCAAGCACGTTTTGTAGTCCATCTGGCGTATGTGCAAAGTCGATAATCACTTGGAATGGTTGTCCTTGTTGGATCAACTGCATACGACCACCCACACCAGGGAATCGTTTCATTCTATTCACAGCACGTTCAAGTGGAATACCATTTACGACCGCCACTGCAAAGGCAGCCAAAACATTATAGACATTAAAGAGTCCAATCATTGGAATCGTCACGGGCAACTCTTGTCCATTCATTTTTACTGTAAATGAAGTTGTCGCTCCGTTTGTTTGAACACTTGTAGCACGAATATCTGCTTTTTCGCTAAATCCATATGAAATCACTTCGCAAGGTGTTGAATATGCGAATTGTTCATAATGTTCTTCGTCTCGATTTAAAATCGCTACACGAGGTTTTCCATTTTTAGAATGGTTTCCTAATTGCGAGAATAGTAGACTTTTAGCATGCGCATAGTTCTCCATTGTTTTATGCAAATCTAAATGTTCATGCGTCAAATTCGTAAATACCGCTACATTATAGTCAATTCCCCACACACGACCTAATTGAAGGGCATGAGAAGAAACTTCCATAATACATGTGTCTCCACCGATTTCTTTCACCTTTTGCAATGTTTCATGCACCGTTAAAATTTCTGGCGTTGTATTTCTTGTTTCGATACGTTCCTCACCAATTTTACGATACATCGTTCCAATCAGCGCGGTTGGTTTTCCTAATTCTTCTAATAAATAGTCCACCATATGCGTTACAGTCGTTTTCCCATTCGTTCCTGTAACTCCAATCATATTTAATGATTCAGATGGATACCCGTAAAAATGGTTTGCAAAGAGTGTCATCACGCGAGTCACATCTTTGACATAAATCACAGGAGCATTTCCCACTTGTTCTTTGATAGATTTCGAAGCCACGAACACGCTTGCTCCTAGCTCTTTTGCTTTCCCCGCAAATTGATGTCCATCTACCGTTACACCTTCGATACAGAAAAACATTGTATTGGGCACAACTTTGCGCGAATCTTGTGCTAATTTTTCTACAGTGATGCCCTCAAGAGAGCCTTCCACTTCTTTAATGACTAACAAGTCCGCTAGTTCTTTCGCAAACATGTTCTTCCTCCTTCTTTTACTCTGAGAGTCTAGAGTATTCTAAACTTCTCTTCATTAATGGATTGAAAATTTCTTTAATAATTTGGTTACCTGTTACAGCTACTCGCGGTTGTTTCACTGTGATATATAGGATATATTTCGGATCATCATACGGCGCAAATCCTACAACAGAGAAAATATAGTTGTTTCCGTTTGAGTAGTATTTACCTGTTTCCGGATTGATGATTTCAGCTGTCCCTGTTTTAGCTGCGACTGCTTCCCCATCAATATTAAAATCATAGGCCGTTCCGTTTTTCATACGTGTTGCTTGATATAAAAATTGAAGAGTTTTCTTAGCAGTCTCTGGAGGAATTACTTTTCCTAAAGCTGTTGTTGGGTTTGGTGTTTCTTTTCCAGTATCCGGATCTGTTAAATGGTCCACCAAACGTAACTTCTGCATTTGACCACCATTTGCAATGGCAGTGAAAGCTTGCATCATTTGATAAGGTGTGACCGTAATCCCTTGTCCAAAACCAGTTGATAATTGTTGTAAGTAAGAGTTGAATGGGTTTGACCCTGAAACCTCATTAGCAAAACCTGAATTTGTTGATTTTCCAAAGCCAAACGCTTCTAAATATTGTTTCCATTTTTCGACACCAATTTTTTGGATGATGTGAACGAACGCAACGTTACTTGAATGGGCTAACCCTTCTAAGTATGTAATGGTTCCCCAACCCACTTTATTATAGTCTCGAACTAAATCGGTATAAATTTTTATACTACCCGATTTGTATTTTTCATTTGGATCAAAGACCCCTTCATTAATCGCTGCAGCGAGCGCCAACACTTTCATCGTTGAACCAGGTTCAAAAGCTTGATCCATCAATAAATTGTTCCATTGAACATCAATACCCTCTTTTGTTGTTGAATTATACGTTGGACGTTGTGTTGCCGCAACGATATTCCCCGTTTTAGGTTCAACAAGCATCGCAGTCATTTGAACTGGTTGATACTTTTTATCTGCTTCGCTGACTAATGATTCTAGATACGTTTGTAATCTCTTATCAATCGTTAATGTGATATCCATACCATCTTGCGGTTGTTTCGTTACTTTCTCAGTACCGGTAATGACATATCCATTTCCGTCTACAGAGTATTCCACTTCTCCTGCCTTACCAGTCAATTGTTCATTATAAAGACCTTCAAGGCCAGTCTTTCCTACTAATGTAGTCACTGTCTTGTTATCGACTGTTTCTTCAACAGTATCTGTATACCCGATCAAATGAGAAGCAAAAATCCCATTTGGATAGTAACGCGCAGGACTTTCTGAGAACTTAATTCCCGGAAGTTTTTCTGCTTCAATCGCTTCTTTTACTTGCACTGATAAATTTTTACCCGCACTTCCAAACTCTACTTGAGAAACATCTTTTTGACTTAACAATTTCACGATGTCTTCTTTTGATAAAGAAATGTGTTTTGCAAGAGCTTCTGCTGTCTTATTAATATCTGTGACATAATCCGGCGTATCCGCATTCTTACTCCATTCATCTGTTAAGACGGCATATAAAGAATAATTCGTCGCATCTACTGCAATTGGGCTACCACTAGCGTCGTAAATAGTACCGCGTTTTGCAGCAAGCATTCGTTTTTGATGAATTTTATCATTGATTTCCGCACGCAAGTCCACACCATGAATATTCCCTAAAACCATGATTTGAAAGAACTGTACAGAAAAAATGAGAAATAAAACACCTGCGAGTCCTACTAAAATCCGGCTCGCTTGATGCCTATTTCTCGCAATGTTATTGTTTTTCGTATTTCTCATCGTCCAACATTCCTAACATTTTCTTCGTTCATCTTCAAGCCTTGTTCGTTAGCGATACGATTAACTCGGTCGTACTGAGACAATTCTTGCGTTGCCTGAAGCAATGTATTGTTTTCACGTTGAATTAATGTTGTTTGTGATTCGATATCTTGTAATTGTCTGTTTTTGTTAGCTACGATCATGCTCGCTACAATTGTGATAACCGCTAAAGCTGCAAGAACAAAACCAGAAACTGCTAAAAGTCGAAGTAAATCTGCTTTTTGTTTTTCTTGCGGGATTGATGTTACTTCACGGTCTCCACGAACTAGAGGCTTTTGCGTAGGTACCGCGACATTCATTGTATCTACATATTTTTCTGCTAATGCCACTAGAATTCCCTTCTTTCTAAATTATCCTTTTATTTTACTCTTTCTATGACTCTCAATTTCGCACTTTGTGAACGAGAGTTTTCCGTAATTTCTTCAATACTTGGTAAGATTGGCTTTTTATTCACCAATTGGAACGGAGCTTTTTCTTCCTCCGTTGGTAGAATCGGTAAGTTCTTCGGCGCCTTCTCTACTGTGCTTTGCTGTTTGAACATTGTTTTGACAATGCGGTCTTCCAAAGAATGGAATGAAATCACACTGATTCGGCCTCCCACGCCAACAACTTCAAATGCTTGCTCAAGCGAATCTTCAATCGCTGCTAATTCATCATTTACCGCGATACGAATCGCTTGGAAAATTCTTTTAGCAGGATGTCCCCCTTTTCGTCTTGCTGCAGCTGGAATACTGTCTCGAATGATATCCACTAATTCACCTGTTGTTTCAATACGGTGTTGCGCGCGGATACGCTCAATATTTCGAGCGATTTGTTTCGAGAACTTCTCTTCCCCATATCGATAGAAGATACGAACTAATTCGTCATAGCTCCATTCATTTACAATCTCTTCTGCCGTTAACGGTGCACTTTGGTCCATACGCATATCGAGTTTTGCATTTTGATGGTAACTAAAACCTCGTTCAATCTGATCGAGTTGTGGTGAAGACACTCCTAAGTCGTAAAGAATTCCGTCTACTTTAGAAACACCTAGTTTTCCAAGTTCTTTCTTCAATTGACGGAAGTTCGCGTGAATAAACGTCACTTTACCTTCTTCGACTTCTTTAGCAAGGCGAACCTTCGCGTGATTAATAGCTTGCATATCTTGGTCAAAACAATAGAGATGACCTGTTGTTAGTTGGCTTAGTAGGTATTGACTATGTCCAGCACCACCAAGCGTACAGTCTACGTAGATTCCGTCTGGCTTAATGGATAATGCATCTACCGTTTCATGTAGCAATACAGTGATATGTTTAAACATGGTCCCTTCCCTTTCTAAAAGCCAAAATCAATCATATGTTCGGCCAATTCTTCAAAATTCTCTTCAGTTTCAGCAATATATTCTTGCCAACGTTCTTCATTCCAAATCTCAATGCGATCATTGTTCCCGATAACGCGGCAATTCTTTTCTAATCCCGCATACGCACGTAGCGTTTGTGAGATGTTTACACGACCTTGTTTATCGAATTCTACTTCAATCGCAGCAGAGTTCATAAAACGTGTGAAGGCACGTGCGTCTTTTTTCGACTGTGGTAAGTCTCTTAATTTATTTTGAATGAGCTCCCATTGTTCGAGAGGATAACCGTATAAACAGCCATCAAGTCCGCGTGTCACGATAAAGGTGAAACCTAAATCTTCACGAAATTTAGCAGGCACGATCATACGTCCTTTTGCATCAATTGTATGTTGATATTCACCGATTAACATGCAGACTCCTCCATTCCAATAATTTTAGTAACCATAGTGTACCACATCCCACCACTTTTCACCACTTTTTTACCAAAAAAAGTTAAAAAAAGTTTTTTCTCCCCCTTTTTGTATTTTTGACGCACAAAAAAAGCTCTCTACGATTCAATCGTAGAGAGCTTACTATCCTTGATATTATGCGATTATTTAAAGAATCTTCCCACCTGAACAAGAATTACGAGTACACCAAAGTATAAAAACGCAATCGAGAACAATTGGTGGAGGAAAGGTCTAAGGATGAGCTTCCCTGTTTTTAATTTATAAAATAACAATGCCAATCCGATAAGAGCAAATCCAAGTGTGGCAAAACTAAACCAAGAATATCCAAACACATTCACACTTGTCGTATGCAAGATTAATAGTAGCATTGGTGTCATTATTTCACGAATAGTTATGAAGCGAGTCTCATTATAGAAGATTCGATTTCCAAAAACGACCGTGAAGCCGACATAACTTAAAATAAAGACTAACCATAGTACGATTTCAAAAAAAACATTGACTCACCTCCATCACTACTAGTTTACAATAGATTTCTTAAAACTCATAATATTTTTAAATGTATCATGCATGATACGTATCATACATGATACATTTACACTTTTACAGTTAAAAAAAAGAAAAAACCTTAGACAACTGTCTAAGGTTTTGTAACGTTTATGATTATGCTTCTTTAGAAACAACTTCTTTTCCGTCGTATGAACCACACTCAGGACAAACGTGATGGCTCTTTCTTAATGCTCCACATGATGGGCATGCGCTCAAACCTGGAACTTCTAATTTGAAGTGAGTACGACGTTTTGCTTTTCTCGCTTTTGATGTTTTACGTTTTGGTACTGCCATTTTTGTACACCTCCTAATCAATCTTCTTTACATAATGCTTTTTACTTCTCAGTCTCATCCTTTTCGAAGAAAGACTGTAAAGACGCTAGCCTTGGATCAACCGATTGTTCTTTTTGTTGTTTGAGTCGCTCTTCAAGAGCTTCTTGCGTTACAACCTCCCAATCGTTTCCAGAAGGCATTTTATCTTCACTCAATTCCTCTTGCGATAAGACTTGTAAAGGAATTGAAAGTAAAATATGATCTTCCACAGCGGGTTCTAAGTCAACCCAATCACCATCAAGAGGCATCACAATTTCTGTTAGCTCTTTCTCATCAACTGAGTAATGGGATGGGACATATCTTTCCACAATATCAATGTGGAGTGGAACTACCACTGGCTCTAAAGACCTGGATGAAGGAAGTGTGATATCAACATCGCAAGTAAATTGCGCTACAACTGATTCGTTTTGATAAACAAGAAATCCTTTGATGTGTGCTGGCGAAACAGCAAGAATAGAATCATCTCGTCGTTTTAATGCCTCTTCCACATTAATTTCTGTATCAAAGTAATTTGGAATCCCTTGAGAATCCTGAAGTTGTTTAACTGATATTTTCACAATTTTCACCCCTAAAGCAACATACTGAATTATACTAGTTTATTGAAAGTTTGTCAAAGCTTTTTACTTTACAAGCTTGAAAAAACAGAGATTAAAATCCTTCCTCTTTGTTCACTTGAACAGGCTTAAAGACCGTTGCAGAAATTTGCTTGGATGGATTCCAGAAATCATACAATAAATCCCAACTTTCTTGGCGTTCATCTTTATGCGCTGCGTAATTGGTAATTAAATGGAATGACTCTACTTCTCTCATATTCTTCAACCATTCTTGGCCTTTTGAAGTAAATCCAAGAACTGTCCCTTGCTCAATTGGACTGCTCCAATAGTCTTCCATTTCCGCTTTGGTTACACCCAGTAAAACATAAACGAGAAGTCGTTGCAACCTTGCCCAACTCCATCGTTTGTTTTTGAGATATTGGAGACACTCCTCAATCGTTGAAGAAACGCGAACAGCTTCCTTCAAGCGATTCTCGATACCTTCTTCCATTTGATAAATGGCGCATAACTCTTCGTCAGTACTTCTTAAAACGATACTCTTCAAGAGTGGCCAATAGTAGCTCCAATCGTTTTTGTACTCTTCCTCATCGAACTGTACATAGGAAAGTTGTTCTCGTAATACTTCCTCATCTCGATTCCCTTTTAACGCTTTTCTGAGGGCTGTCCCACTGGCAAAAGCGGTCTTGTCTAACGCATCATCCAAATGTCCACTCCCTACTCGTGTAATCGGAACGATCTTCATTGGATGTTCGCCCTTAGCATTTTCAACGGTGTAAGCTAATCCCAATTGCTGGTTTGGTGACTGCAAAGCTTCTACAAGGGCACTGTCTTCTCCAAACTCTTTCACAGCAAGCTGCGTTAATTGGCTTGCAAAAGTTAGTGAACGGTTTTCTTCTACAAATCGGCTAATTTCTTTTTCAATAGCCTCCCGCTGAGATACAGCTTCTTCGAAAAATATCCCATCGCCACTTTCGCAACCAAATGCTAAAGAATCGCACCCCACCTTTTGCAAGATTTCTACTGTGCCTCTTGCAAAAAGGTCTGTTGCTTGGCAGCTCACCGCAGTTGGCATCTCGATGACAACATCGGCCCCGTTTTGAAGTGCGACTTTTGCACGGCTCCATTTCTGCTCGATGGCTGGTTCGCCTCGTTGCACCCAGTTGCCGCTCATCACCACAACAATGACATCAGCCCCTGTTTGTTTGCGTGCTTGTTCCAACAAATAAGCATGGCCTTGATGAAATGGATTAAATTCTGCAATTACTCCACATACCTTCATACGCAAGCCTCATTTCACCGCTTGGAAGAACCAACGCGGACTCGTTTCTTGTACTTCGCTTTGCCCGAAGTCAGCCTTCACTTTGATATTTGTAAAACCGACCATTTCCAGTGCGGCTTCATACATTTCGATTGGAAAGGTTTGTTCCTCATGTACTTCTTGGAAATGCTCGTACAGGTTGCCGTCTTCTTGTTTAATATACATATCAATTACATGTTCTATACTGCCTGGCTCGTCTAATTCATAGCTTTGCCATAGAAATGCAAAATCGTCATCCACGAAATGATATTGGTATCCTGGAAAGACTTCTTGCATTTGATAGAGCGAATGAACATCAAAAAGGAAAATGCCACCCTCTTCTAAATGGTCGTACACTGCTTCAAAGACTGAAACAACATCCTCAAAGTCCGTTAAATAACAGAGCGAATCTGAAAAGAGCGTTACAGCGTCTGTTGTTGGTACATCTTCGAGCACTCGCATATCCGCTTGAAGCCATTCGATAGGTCTACCCTGAGCTTTCTTTTCGGCAATTTCTAACATATTCTTGGATAAATCAACACCTACGACTTCGTATCCTTTATTGTCAAGACGCATGGATACTTCACCAGTCCCACAAGCCAGTTCCATCACTTTGCGAACCGGTCTTTTGGCACTATGCGAAAAAGAACGAACTGCATAGTCCGTCCATTCCTCGTAGAGTTGTTGATCCATCACTTGGTCATATACATGAGCAAATTTTTGATAGTTCATTAGTTTTCACTCACAATATTCACGATTGGTGCATCGCTCCATAATTTTTCTAAATTATAGAATTCGCGATCTGCATAATAGAATACATGGACAATCACATCGTTTAAGTCCATTAAGATCCATTTGCCACCATCTTTACCTTCGATACTTCTTACTTCGAAGCCTTCTTTTTCAACCGCTTCTTCAACTGCATCGACAATTGCTTGAACTTGTTTTTCATTTTTACCGTGTGTAATCACGAAATATTCTGCAACTGGTGTAAGACTTGCTACATCTAGTGCAACGACTTCTTGTGCTAACTTGTCTTCACAAGCATCTAAAACAACTTGTAATAATTTTTTACTTGTATGTTCCATTCTATTCTCCTTTTCTTTGTTTCAAATAATGATTATAAACTTCTATTGTTTTTGGAAAAATAGAGACTTCTTTTTCCAATAAAAATTCCAATGTATGCTTCAATAAATAAAAGACTGCATCATCGATATTCTTCGCTGCGATTTCTCTTGCAACATCGACACCTGGATAATTTCTTCCGTCTTCGATTGCATCTGCCACAAAGAGACACTTCGAAAGAAGACTCATTTGAAGTCCTCCAATCGTATGCTCACGAATGGCATCTAACAACGCTTCGTCTTTTACGCCGCATAGGTTTGAAATCAAATACGCTCCAATCGGTCCGTGTAGAATTTCAGAGCCTTCATGGTGATACATTTCAGGAAGTCCGATTTCTTTGGCAAGAGCTTGCTGTTTTTCCACTGGGATTTCTTTGGCATAATCATGCGCTAATCCTACAAATGCAGCTGCTTTTTCATCGACGCCGTAAAGTTTTGCTAATTCTAATATTTTTCGCTCGACACGCAGGCAGTGTTGATATCTCTTATCACTCATATTTGACTGAACATGAGACAACAACTCTTCTCTTGTCATTGTTGTATAAGGTTCAAAGCTTTGTACTTCGTTCATTCTAAATACAACCCCTTTTCTGCGATATAGGCTTCCACTAATTCTGGTACCAAATATTTAATACTTTGTTGGAATAGAACATTTTTGCGGATTTGTGTCGAACTAATATCCATTTTCGGTGCAGTAATCCATAACACTGGATACGGTGTTTCTTTTTCATAGCCTGGACGTTCAACTCCGACAAATTGCACCTCATGAACTAATTCATCCACACGGTGCCACGTCGGTAAATAATCCACCATGTCTCCACCGATGATAAAGTAATATTCCGTATTCGGATTTTGTCTCTTTAAGAGCTGAATCGTATCATACGTATAACTCTTCTCATTACGCTCGAGTTCAATCGTCTCGATATCAAAATAAATATTATCTTGAATCGCAAGACGTGTCATCTCCACACGAGTACTCGCATCAATGGTCTTTTTCTCATCCACATGCGGCGGAATATGACTCGGTAAAAAATACACCTTGTCTAATCCTAATTGCACACGTGCTTGTTCAGCCATAATTAAATGCGCAATATGTGGTGGGTTGAAACTACCACCGATAAGCCCGACACGTTCTACCGGTAGCTCGTCACCGAATTTTTCAGTTTTGTTTAATGTCTCAGAAAAAATATTGAGTTCAGCAACCATCGTCTATCGACCTCTTTTTTTGAATTCTGCAAATCGTACTGAAAGATCTCTATGCTTTGGATTACGTGCTTCTTTATATAACACAATTGTATGTCCAATCACTTGAATGATGGTACTTCCAGTCGCCTCTGCAATCGTTTCTGCAGCTTCTTGTGGCTCCTCTAGTGTGTTTTGTAATAAAGTCACTTTAATCAATTCGCGTTTCTCAACAGCGTTTTGAATTTGATGAATCATCTCTTCGCTAAGTCCGCCTTTCCCGATTTGGAAGATTGGCTTCAACGAGTGTGCTTCTTTTTTGAAGAACTGTCTTTCTTTCCCTTTTAATTCCATGAAAGCTCTCCTTTCTTTAAATAATCGATTGACGTTGAATCACGTCGACTTCTTTTGGGCTCCATACAGATACAGTACCTGGTTTTTGAATCGTTACCCAGCCAAGACCTGCAATCACTAAGTCCGTTTTTTCTTTAATCGTAAATGTCTTCTTCACTAGTTTTGGATACAACTTCATATTGTCTCCTGTTGGTGGCGTTAGAAGTGTTCCTGCATGTTTTGCATAAAACTCTGTCGCCTTTTCCAACTTCGTGCGATGCAAGTCGATTGTTTGCGGTGTGTAGAAGGTAAATGAATTTCGTTCTCCTTGTTCGTAATCAACACGAATCAAGCCACCGATAAAAATCGTTTGCTCGCTATTTAATTGGAATGTCTTTGGTTGTAACTCTTTTTGCGGCAAGACTTTCTTCATTTCTTTTTCCGCTAAATAGTGCGTAATTTGATGACGGTGAATAATCCCTGGTGTATCCACTAATGAAGAATGTTCATCGAACGGGATATCAATTTGTCCAAGAGTTGTTCCTGGATATTGAGACGTCGTAATCACTTCGCCTGTTTCACCAATACTTTGAATCAACTTATTAATCAGTGTTGATTTTCCTACATTCGTTACTCCTACAACATATGCATCCTTACCTTTTCGGTATTCGTTAATCTTCTCTAGCAATTCGTCAATTTGAATACGTTTATGCCCACTCACAAGTAGCGTATCGACTGGTTTAATACCGTACTCTTTTGCATGACGTTCAATCCAAGCTTTCAGACGATTACGGTTCACAGATTTTGGATATAAGTCCACCTTATTGGCTACAAATAAAATCGGGTTATCACCCACAAAACGTTTCAATCCGGAAATCATACTTCCGTATAAATCGAATAAGTCTACTACAAACACAACTAGCGCATCTTCATCCGCAATACTACTTAACATCTTTAAGAAGTCATCATCTGTTAGGGATGCCGGTTGCAACTCATTATAGTTGCGGAGTCTAAAACAACGTTGACAATAGAGAGGGCCTTCACTTTCCAGCATTTTATTTAATGCACTTTGCGGTGTGTACCCCGTTCCTTTTGGATCTTCCGTTTGGATTGTTGCTCCACATCCAATACATACATACTGTTCCATGATTAATCCTCCTCCCATTTCTTATGATAAGACACACCATGTGTCACTACAAAAATTCCTTTTTCAAAGAAACGATTGATTTTTGTTTTCCAAGCATCGCTCCCTTTTCTAGGTTTTACAATAATGGTTCTAACTCCAAATGTATTCGCTCCTAGAATATCTGTCAATAATTGGTCCCCTACCATTACTGTCTTCGATTTATCAAAATCCAGTAATTGTTGTGCTGCTTTGAACCCCTTGTGCAGTGGCTTCAAGCCAGGATACACATATGGGACATCCAACTTTTCAGCAGCATCTTTGATACGATGTTCATTATTATTCGATACAAGAACAATCTTGATGCCTGCTTCTTTTAATGAACGTACCCAGGCAAGTAAGTTTTCATCGATTTCTTTTTCGTCCCAGCCAATTAGCGTATTATCTAAATCGGTTAAGACAACTTCGATTCCATTCTCTTGTAAGAAAGGAACGGTAATCTCTTGAAAGGTCTTTTTAAACCACGTTGGTTTGAATAGTGCCATAGTTCTCCTTCTACTTTACGTAAACGCCCTGTGCATCAATTTCAAGCACACGAATCGCGCAATCCTTTAGCGTTGTTTCTAAATACTTTTCTAATGTTTGTACAAAACGATCGACTTGTTCTTTATGAACAAACGTCATCACTGTTGGGCCTGCTCCGCTTAGGTAAGTCCCGCATGTATCAAGGCCTTCCTGCTTTGTAATCGTACGAACCTCTTCCATCCAAGGAACAAGCGTCGAACGATATGTTTCATGGAATAAATCTTTCTCAACAATTGAAGAAATGACTTTCCAATCTTCGACCATTAATCCAGCTACCAACACATTACTACGGCTACTTGCTTCGACTGCCTCACCGTATGCTAGCGAACTTGGTAGTACGCCACGGCTCTTCTTCGTTGATAATTGAACGTTTGGAATCACAGCGACCATTGCAATCGGTGCTTCCACATTTTTATGAACCGTCAACACTTCTTGCGTGTGGTGATCATAAGTTGCGACAACGACGCCTCCTAAGATTGCTGGTGCAACATTGTCAGGATGTCCTTCGAAAAGAGTTGCCCATTTGACTTTTTCGTCGTTTGTTAACTGTAAGTTGCCTAATACATTGGCTAATTCGATTCCAGCAACAATCGCGCTCGAACTACTTCCAAGTCCTCTTGTTAAAGGGATCTCACTTTCGCATACGAGTTTATGCGGTGCTAATGTTGGGCAAACTTTTAAAGCTGTCTCGATAATTAAGTTTTGTTCATTTGTAGGGATTTCTTCTCCAAACGGATGAGAAATCACCCATTCATTAGAAGGTTCTCCTACGTGAAGCGTTAAATATAAATTCACTGCAATCCCCAGCGAATCGAATCCAAGTCCGATATTGGCTGAAGTTGCTGGAACTTTAATTGTTAATGCCATTATGCTTCCTCCAAGATTGGATAAATAGCGACTTCATTTAGATGAGCAAAAGCTTCTTTCACTTTAGCTAACTCACTAGCTGTTAAAGCTGTATAACGAACCCCGAATTCACCTTGGTTGTTTGCTACAACTTCTCCATTAAACGGAGCTTCTTCCAAGTTTCCTTTTCCATATACGAAATAAGAACTTGTTGCCGCTTCTGGACTGAATTCCACAAGTGGACTTTCTACACGACCAAATGTTTCCACCGCACTACCATTAACTTTGCGGCGAAGAACTTCAACCACGTCTGCTAAGACGCTTGTCGCTGTTGGAAGTGAGCCTGCTCCTTTTCCGTAAAATAGGACTTCATCCACTGCATTTCCTGTTACAGAAATCGCGTTGTTTTCATAATGAACTTGCGCTAATAAATGATTTGCTGGTACGAAAGTTGGTGCCACTTCAAGTGAAACTTTTTCGCCATCGCTAAGGGCTTTCGCTAGAAGCTTAATCGCATATCCATTCTCAGAAGCCATCTTCATGTGAGCAGTAGTGACTCCAGAAATTCCGGTTTTAGCAACTTCTTCAAAAGTCACGTTCACGCCGTAAGCTAAACGCGTTAAAATCATTAATTTATAAGCTGCATCGTGACCTTCTACGTCGCTTGTAGGATCCGCTTCCGCAAATCCTTTTTCTTGAGCAATCTTCAGTGCTGCTTCGTAGCTGAGTCCTTCTTTTTCCATAGAACTTAAAATGAAGTTTGTTGTTCCATTGACAATACCAACAATCGATTCCACTTCATTTGTTTCAAAGTGTTGCACCATCGGACGAAGAACTGGAATCCCCCCGCCAACACTTGCTTCATAGTACAAGTACACATCTTCTAATTTAGCTAGTGTTGTTAATTCAACTCCGTGAACAGCAATCAGATTTTTATTGGCTGTAACAACAGATTTTTTTGCGAGTAAACAAGCTCTCACATATTCATAAGCCGTTGTAATCCCACCCATCACTTCAACCACTAATTCAATTTCAGGGTCGTGAACGATCTCGTTAATATTGTTTGTAAATACAACATCTGTTTGTTCCATCAATTCTGGGTCTCTTACTAACGCTGTCTTAATTTCAATTTCTTCTGGAAGAACGCGTTCTAATTTTGATGCATTTTTCTTTAAAATATTGTATACACCACTACCGACTGTTCCAAATCCTAATAACGCAATTTTCATTTATTTCAATCCTCATCTAATATATTGAAAAGCCACAGCACAGACACTCTGCGCCGTGGCTTTACTCACAGTTATTATTTTAATCTTGTAACATTTCAAAAATTTCAATTGTCACTAAATCAATATCATCAAATTGGAATGTTTGATTTGTTTCTACATCTACTAATTCAAAACTACTTGTTTCTTGATTAAAAGTAACGATAGCTTTTTCAACGCCATCTTTTTCGAAGCGACGCACCTCGATATCTGAATCTTGTGCCGCCATTGTTTGTAAACGTTGGACAATTGCCACCAATTGTGAAGGTTTCATATCATTACTACCCCTTTCAAACTTTCTTTCACTATTCTACCATAAAACCCATCTCTGATAGTAAGAATAACCACTCTATTTAAGAGTTTTTTATTCATTTGGTAGGTTCCAATATAATTTGATTAAAGCTTGAGTTCCATCGTCTGCAAAGCCATCATCACAAAGCGTTTCGTATAGTTTTTTCGCTTGTAATGTTGCTGGTAAAAATAGACGCATTCTTTCAGCCTCATCCAGCGCAATTCCTAAGTCTTTTAAGAAATGTTTTGCAAAGAAACCTGGTGAATAATCTTCTTTTAAAATACGAGGTCCGTAATTTGAAAGTGACCAGTTTGCCGCACTTCCTGCACCAACAGTTTGTATCACTTTGTCCATGTCTAAGCCTGCTGCTTTTGCATAAACGAGCATCTCTGTTAATCCAGTCATCGTTCCTGCAATCATAATTTGATTGGCCATTTTCGTATGTTGACCAGCACCAGCAGAGCCTTGAAGTGTAAGCGTCTTAGAGAAGCAATCCAATACTGGATATACTTTTTCTAATGTTTCTTCTGTCCCACCAACCATCGTAGAGAGCGTTCCGTTTTTAGCACCAAGGTCCCCACCTGATACAGGTGCGTCTAGTGCTTCCCAAGAGCGTGCTGCAGCTTCTTCGGCGATGCGTTTAGCTAAAGTTGGTGTACTTGTTGTAAGATCCACCACCACGAGATGCTCTTTCGTAGACTTGAAGATCCCTTGGTCCCCAAAGTAAACTTCTTCCACATCTTTTGGATAACCAACGATAGTTAACACTACATCTGCTGCATTAGCTACATCAGTAGGCGTATCGGCCCAATTTGCTCCCTCTTCTAAAAGGTCTAATGCTCTTTCCTTTGTACGGTTATACACAACAACCTTATATTTTTTTAGCAGATGACGAATCATAGATTTCCCCATCACGCCTGTTCCGATAAATCCAATTGTTTTAATGGTCATTTTCTTCATCCTTTAACTCGTTCGTCGATAAACGTAAAAATTTCATGAGGTTCATAATATTATGAGAATGTTCTTGATTCCATTGATAGCCGTTAATCGCAGCCTCATAGAAATCTACAATTCTTTCGCCAAATGTTTCAGAAGAAATTTCAGCTAACAATTGATCTTGTAAAGCTGAAACTTCAGCTGCATTCCCTAATTGGTTTTCAATATAGCCTAAGACACAATCCGCAATATCCGCATCTGTTTCAAATAACATTCCTAAAGCATCTGCTGTAATAAGACTGCTTAAGTAATCGTTCTTCTTAGCGATAACTGGCACGCGGTTAACAAGTGCCTCTAGGTAAGTTAATCCTTGGCTCTCAGATTCAGATGCATTCACATAAAGGTCCGCCATTTGATAGTACTTATAAACCATTTCATTTTTGATTTCGCCCACAAATTGAACAAAATCGGTCATGCCAAGTTCTGCTACTTGTGCTTCCAATTTTTCTCTTTCAGGTCCGCCACCTGCAATACATAAGCGCACATTTGGCTTACTTGCCACAATGGCTGGTAATGCAGCAATCACAGCAGCGATATTTTTTTCTTGAGACAAACGACTAAGAGATAGAAGCACCACTTCATCATCTGAATAGCCAAGCTCACTTCTTAAAGCAGTAGCAACGTCTGGCTCTTGTGGAGGAACAACGACTCCGGTTGGAATCACTCGAACTTCCTGAAGCACTCCATATTCAATCAGCTTATCTTTTGTCATTTGACTTGGAGCGACCACTCCACTTGTTTGATTACAAAATGCTTTCGAGATATACGCCACGTGACTTGGACGTAGCACTTTTCCTTTTGCAACATAGTGTAAATATTTTTCATACATTGTATGGTACGTATGAATCGTTGGAATCTTCAACATCGCAGCAATTAATTTACCTGCCAACCCAAGACTAAACTCTGTCTGAGTATGAATGATATCCAATTCATTTTCTTTCGCAATTCGGTAAGCTTTTCCTAGACCTTGAATCGCCACACGACGATCCTTGAAAGCAAAGAACGGAATACTTCCCAATCGAACAATATTCTCTTCCGGTTCCGTTACCTTTGGATCTGTTGTTGTAAAAATAATTACCTTATGCCCTTGTCTTTCTAAATCCTCTTTTAATACACGTATTGAAGTCGCAACTCCACTCACTTGTGGAAAGTACGTATCTGTAAATATACCGATTCGCATACTTACCTCCTTAAGTTTGAAATAAACAAAATTATTTCTATTATCCCTTCCATTATAAACGATACACGCTGTAGTGTCACTAATAGCTGATAAATTAACCGCTTTTGTCATGTTTAAGTGTCAATATTACATAGCAACTTCCATTTCTTGATATAATATTAAGCATAAAGAATACTTTTAATAAAGAAGGTTATTATATGGAACCAATGTCATTCTACATACTTTTTCCTAGCTTATTTATGATTCACGAAATGGAAGAGATTCTTCTTATGCCCACATTTATGTCCTCTATGGCATATAATACGAAATTTAAAAATTTCAAAGAACTCTATTCCCCTTATAGGTTCAACTTAATTGTGTTCGAGGAATTTTTAATTCTTCTCTGTTTGCTTGCCTATAGTTTCTATTTGGGTAATTTTACAATTTATCAAACTATTATCATCGCATATAATTATCACATTATAATCCATATTATCCAAACTCTTTATCTAAAAAAGTATGTGCCTGGTCTTTTAAGTGGAATTGTAACAGGACTATATTGTTCACTATTGATTCATCAACTTTTACAAATCAGTTTACAACTCTACATTTCTTCCATTCTAACATTAATCATTATTATGTTTAATCTAATCTTCTGCTTTAAAGTATTAAATTTCTTTTCTAAAAGATAGTACTGCTACAAAAATATTTTTACTAATTTTTTAAACTAATAGATATAAAAAAAGGACTTAGCCCTGCACAATACAGAGCTAAGTCCTTTAGAAAAATTATAACGCTTTTTGAACAGTATAGAACTCAATTTATTTCAAGTCATTAATTTTTCAATTTCTTTTATTCCTTCATACTCATCAACGCTTTTGAAAAGTTCTATAGCTTTTTCAAAATGCATTTTAGCTAAATGAGTATCGCCAAAAGCTAAATAGATTTCACCTAACCCTCTATAGCTACAAGCTTGAGAAATCACATCATCAGTCCGTAAAGATTGTTCCAATGACAGAACCATAAATTTAAGAGCTTCATCAAGCTGGTTTAATTTCAATCTCACATAGCCTTGTTCATAATTATTCACAGCTTTCTTTAAATTATCACTTGAAAAATGCTTTTCAATTATCTTTTCTTCATCTTGGATAAACTTTAAAGCCTTATTAAAATCACCCTGTTCTCTGTATATCATTGCTAATTGATGTAATCCAATATGTTCATTTTCTATATCTTCACTTTCTTGGGCTAACATAATGTATTTCTCAAAAATAGGTATACACAAAGAATAGTCTTTTTCCGCTAAAAATAAATACCCCATCAGATTTAAAAGGCTTAAATCTGTACAAGTTTTAATAGAAAAATCTTGTTCAACCATCTTTCTAGATTCTGATATTTTTCCTTTCAGAAACAGCTCCCATGCTGTATTAATTTTAGAAACCATTCATTTTCTCCTTCACCTAAAAATAACCATCACCATATAAAAATACTACTACGAAAGAAAACTAATTACCATATCTTTAAATAATTTTACATTCTCATAATCAACATTATATAAACCATATTAGATTGATTTTTCAGTAACTAGATAATATTTATGCATCGTTTTTTATATTAAGATAGTACGAAATAATTTTTTCTCATAACAAAAAAAGACAAGGCCTTAAAAACCTTGTCGTCACGCGTATACCGGCGGCCGGGGTCGAACCGGCACGCCCTCGCGGGCACTGGATTTTGAGTCCAGCGCGTCTGCCAATTCCGCCACGCCGGCATATCAGGAAGGCGGTAACCGGATTTGAACCGGTGATGAAGGTTTTGCAGACCTCTGCCTTACCACTTGGCTATACCGCCACCAAAATATAAAAAAACTGGGGTAGCTGGATTCGAACCAACGAATGACGGAGTCAAAGTCCGTTGCCTTACCGCTTGGCTATACCCCAATAGGTTAGGCGATCGAGGGGAATCGAACCCCCGAATGTCGGTGCCACAAACCGATGCGTTAACCACTTCGCCACGATCGCCATAATATTATTTAAAACAGGGGTAGCAGGAATCGAACCCACACTAACGGTTTTGGAGACCGCTGTTCTACCTTTAAACTATACCCCTATATAGTTCTTGAAAATTCAATTCCAATAATGGAGGGGGGCAGATTCGAACTGCCGAACCCGAAGGAGCGGATTTACAGTCCGCCGCGTTTAGCCACTTCGCTACCCCTCCAAATGGCTCGGGACAGAATCGAACTGCCGACACCTTGAGCTTCAATCAAGTGCTCTACCAACTGAGCTACCGAGCCTAGCTAATTAAATTTTACGGTCCCGACGGGAATCGAACCCGCGATCTCCTGCGTGACAGGCAGGCATGTTAACCCCTACACCACGGAACCTAATTGCGGAGGTAGGACTCGAAC
>JAGZLX010000095.1 GCA_018364485.1 Granulicatella adiacens | reverse complement strand
GTAGCCGGAGAAGGCTTGAAAGGGATTATTCGTAAATTAACGAAAAATCGATTCATGTCAGTACTTGTTGGGATGTTTGTAACAACAATCATTCAAAGTTCATCAGCAACGACAGTAATGGTTGTTGGTTTCGTAAATGCTGGCCTAATGACATTAGCGCAAGCAGTAGGGGTTGTCTTTGGGGCAAACGTCGGAACGACGATTACAGGACAAATGGTTTCCTTCAACTTGTCACAATGGGCACCGATTGTCATTGCTGCTGGTTTAGTAGCCAACATGCTTACTAAAAATCCAAAAGTAAAAGAAGCTAGTGAAATCTTTATTGGATTCGGTATTTTATTTATTGGTATGAGCTCTTTAAGTTCTGCTTTACATCCGTTAAAAGAATTACCAGAATTTACAAACTGGATTTTGCAATATGGTAGCAATCCTTTTATCGGAGTCGGAATCGGTCTTTTAATGACCCTTGTCTTACAAAGTTCTTCAGCAACGATTGGGGTATTAATCGCTCTTGCTAGTCAAGGTGTGCTTCCTATTACTACAGCGGTGTTTATCATCTTCGGTGATAACATCGGAACATGTACAACTGCTTTAATTAGTAGTTTAGGTACTTCTCGTCGTGGAAAACAAGTTGCTTTATTCCACTTAATGATTAATGTTATCGGTACAGTTTACTTTATGCTTTTCCTTCGCGGTATTCTTGTGAATGTTGTTGAATCTATTGATCCTGGTAATGTTGCTCGTCAGATTGCCAATGCGCATACGATTTTCAATATCGTTAACGTAATTGTCCTATTCCCATTCACAAATCTTTTAGTGAAGTTGATTCAAATGATTATTCCTGATGGAGAAGACGAGGAAGAAAGCATTACGCGTTATCTTGATAAACGTATCTTGGTAACTCCAACAATCGCGTTAGAAAACACAATGTATGAATTCGCTGCGATGGCTCAAGAAACAAGTCACGCTTTAGAAAATGCGATTGGAGCTGCTCGTACGCGTGATAAGAAACTTGTGAAGAAAGCTCTTGAAAACGAGAAAAATATCAATGCGTACGAAAAAGCAATTGTGAAGTATTTAGTTGAAATTTCTCAACAAAGTGTATCTGCAAAAGACCAACAAACAATCGATGAATTGTTTAGTACAGCTAACGACATCGAGCGTATCGGGGATCACGCAGAAAACATTGCAGACTTCGCAAAATCAATTATTGAACGTGAAATCTTCCTAGATGAAGATACTGCTTACGAACTTGACGGCTTATATGCACTTGTTCAAAAAGGGTTCGCGTTATCAATTGATGCCTTATCAACTGGTGACCAAAACAAAGTTCAAGAAGCCATTCAAATCGAACGTGATATTGATAAACTCAAGATTGAAGTTCGCGATAAATACATGAAACGTATGAACAAAGGTATTGCTTCTGCCGAATCAGGTATTTTCGTAATGGACTTATTAAGTAACTTAGAACGTGTCAGCGACCACTTCAGAAATATTTCTGAAACGGTGGAACGCTTAAAACGTCCAGTTATTGTAACTGAATAATAGTGTTAATCCGTAGGCAATTTTGTCTACGGATTTTTTTTATAAAAAGTAAGATATACCGTATACGGTATATTCCTTATACGGTATAATGTGTTTAGGAGGGATGTTTATGGGAGAAACATTTGAAATAAGTGAATCAAAATATGAGGATATTAAAGATCTTCCTTATGATAAATTGGTAAAAATATTAGCGGTACTAACCATCGTTGAAGAAGAAGGTCTCACGCCAGCCGTCTGGGAAAAATGGGGAGCAGGAAAGAATAAACGGGAGTATTTACGCTTTGAGGTTTCAAGAGACTATAAGGAGGGTGTACCAAATGGGACGATACCAGAAGAAATTATACACTATGTTAAATACTACGTATCCTAATTTTGTATCTGATTTTAATAAAGAATATTCGAAGCAAAAGATTGCATTGCAGCTTGTAGAGTTACGCCTTGAAACCGGTCTTTCTCAAAGTCGCTATGCCGAAGAGAATCAGCTGTTACAAAATAAAATTTCTGCAATAGAAAAAGGGAAAACGAATCCACGCTTATCAACTATTATCGAAATGGCCACGAAGAATGGATATAAGGTTGAACTGAAATTTACAAAGTAAGACACAGAATACTATTTGAGCTAGTCTACAGCAGACTAGCTTATTTTGTGTAACAGTTAGTACAAAGGTTTAAAAAACAGCTAGAGTATGATAGAATGAATCGAATTCAAAAACAAAGGAGAACGAAATGTTAAAAGTACAAAATGTAAGTCTATTATTTTCAGACCGTAAATTATTTGACGATGTTAACATCACTTTTACACCAGGAAACTGTTATGGGGTTATTGGTGCGAATGGTGCCGGAAAATCAACTTTCCTAAAAATCTTGTCTGGGGAATTACAACCAACAACTGGTGAAGTTATCCTAGATCCACATGAACGTTTAACAGTCTTAAAACAAGACCACTTCGCCTTCGAAGATGAACGTGTTATTGATACAGTTATCATGGGTCATAAACATTTATATGACATCATGAAAGAGAAAGACGCTATCTACATGAAAGAAGACTTCTCTGATGAAGATGGTATCCGTGCTGCTGAACTTGAAGGCGAATTTGCTGAATTAAACGGTTGGGAAGCTGAAAGTGATGCTTCACAATTATTACAAGGGTTAGGTATCACTGAAGACCAACACTACAAACTAATGAGCGAATTAGTCGAAGCAGACAAGGTTAAAGTGTTACTTGCACAAGCATTATTCGGTAAACCAGACGTTCTTTTATTAGACGAACCTACAAACGGTTTGGATGCAAAATCAATCGCATGGTTAGAAGAGTTCTTAATTAACTTTGATAATACAGTCATCGTTGTATCCCATGACCGTCACTTCTTAAACAAAGTATGTACGCATATGGCGGACGTTGACTTCGGTAAGATTAAATTATTCGTTGGTA
>JAGZLX010000008.1 GCA_018364485.1 Granulicatella adiacens | reverse complement strand
GAACAGAAGGATGCTCTACTGCAGAAACAATGATATGCCCTTTTTCTTTTGCGAAATGCTCACGAATACTCTCGAATACTAAGTTATTTCCTTCAGATCCTGAACTTGTAAAGATAATGGCATCGTGTGGAGATGCTTGTAGTTCAGATAAAATAGCTTTCTTCACACGTTCGATTTTTTGCTTTTGTTCACGACCAATACGATAGACACTAGACGGATTCCCAAAAGAAGCCATTTCCTTTGTAATCACTTCTAATACTTCTGCGTTTACTGGCGTCGTTGCTGCATAATCTAAGTAATTCACCTTGCACTCTCCTCACTTTCAAACAATACTATTATACGGGATGACTATTTATTGTCCTAATAAGTTGTTTTAATCTTTCCTATTATATCATTCTTTCAACTTATGATACACTAAACATAAAGAAATTTAAGGAGGAACTGTCATGAACCATCAACCGCTCGCTTACCGCATGCGACCTCGTACGATTGACGAAGTGATTGGTCAAGAGCATCTTGTCTCTCCTGGTAAAATCATCAATCGCATGGTTGTGGCCAAACAATTATCATCCATGATTTTATATGGGCCTCCAGGAACTGGGAAAACAAGTATCGCAAGTGCTATTAGCGGAAGTACAAAAGTTGCATTTAGACAACTAAACGCCGCAACCGATACAAAAAAAGATTTACAAATCGTTGCCGAAGAAGCCAAGATGTCTGGTAGCGTCATTCTACTACTCGATGAAATTCATCGTCTTGATAAAACGAAACAGGACTTCTTATTGCCACACTTAGAAAATGGAAGAATTATTTTAGTCGGAGCAACGACTGAGAATCCATATATCTCGATTAATCCAGCGATTCGTAGTCGAACTCAAATTTTCGAACTGAAGCCACTTTCTTCGCAGGATATAAAAAAAGCGCTCGTCAAAGCTATCGAAGACGAAGAACGCGGTCTAGGTAAACTCGATTTAGACGTCACAGAAGAGGCCTTAACTCACTTTGCAAGTAGCACGAACGGAGACGTTAGAAGTGCCTTAAACGCCCTAGAATTAGCTGCTAAGTCTACTGAAGCAAGTGACGATGGAAAGATTCATATCACGATTCAAATCGCAGAAGAATGCATTCAAAGAAAAGCACTCTCTTATGATAAAGACGGCGACCAACATTACGACGTCATCTCTGCTCTTCAAAAATCGATTCGGGGTTCAGACGTAAATGCTGCACTTCATTACGGTGCTCGTTTAATGGAAGCTGGAGACCTTACAAGTCTGATGAGACGACTCTTAGTTATTGCCTACGAAGATATTGGACTCGGTAATCCACAAGGTGCCGCTCGAGCTGTCTCTGCCGTACAAGCTGCTGAACGTCTTGGTTTACCAGAAGCTAGAATTCCACTAGCAAATGCGATTATCGAACTCGCCCTTTCTCCTAAATCAAACACGGCTATTCGCTCAATCGATAGTGCCTTGTCTGATGTAAGAATTGGTCGTGCGATTAGTATTCCAGACCACTTAAAAGATGCTCATTATTCAGGAGCTCAAAAACTTGGACGTGGTGTTGGATACAAGTATCCACATGACTATCCAGGACACTTCGTGAAACAGCAATACTTGCCTGACGCGCTGAAAAATGAGGAGTATTTCAAAGCAGAACCAACCTCTTCATATGAGGATGCTTTGATGAAACAATACCGAAAATATCGCCAAAAATAATTAGTGATTTCTTAAGAAATCGGTACCATACTTTTATTGCAATTGCCCTATTCATGTGCTACTATAATGACATAGAGATCTAAGATGTGCGCGGTATTTACTAAGTGTTGACCGAACAATTTACGACTTTTTAGGGATTCAGATTGATATTACAGATAACAAGCCCTTTCACTTGGTAGTTAGGAAGTAATACATAGAAGCCCACCTGCTTTAGATGCGGGTTCAAACTAACAAATACATCAAACGGCATCGTTGGAAATCTATATAAAGTTATTAACTTTAGGCCACTCTTCGTGAGTGGTTTTTCTTTTGCCTTAAATCCTATTTCCATCCGTTTTGGTTCCCTTTTCATTCCCTTTATTTAGGTGTATAATAAGGGTATCAAGAATAAGGATGTGATTTTATGTTTCATGAATATGAAAAAATTCTCGTTCCAATCGATGGTTCTAAAGAAGCCAAACTAGCCTTTGACAAAGCCATTGAAGTGGCTAAACGAAATCATGCAAAGCTTGTGTTAGCACACGTCATCGATACTCGTTCTCTTCAAACACCTACTGGATTTGAAGGCAATTTCTCAGACGAGATTCGTAAACAAGCTGAAAACTTATTTGCAGAATATGTAGAATACGCTAAGACTCATAACTTTACTGATGTTGAAACAGTTCTTGAATATGGTTCACCAAAAGCAATCATTTCTAAACAACTTCCAAAAGACTATGGAATTGATCTTATTATGATGGGCGCTACAGGTTTAAATGCTGTGGAACGTCTCTTTATCGGTTCTGTTTCTGAGTATGTGATTCGAAATGCGTCTTGCGATGTTTTAGTCGTGAGAACGGACTTAGAGAACAAACGTCCATAATGAATATCGCTAAAAAAATAAGCACAGGATTTCTCCTGTGCTTTATTTTATTGATTTTTAGTATCTAGAATAATGGTCACGGGTCCGTCATTCACAAGACTCACTTGCATATCTGCACCAAACTCCCCTGTTTCAACGGTTAACCCATACTCCGTACGCAGTTTCTCATTGAATTCTTCGTAGAGCTGATTGGCAGCTTCAGGACTCGCAGCTCCTGTAAAAGAAGGTCTGTTTCCTTTTTTCGTATCTGCAAACAGTGTAAACTGCGAAACGGATAAAATCTTTCCTCCGATTTGATCAATCGATAAATTCATTTTCCCATTTTCATCGCTGAAGATACGCATTCCTGCAATCTTTCTTGATAGGTAAGACGCATCATCACTAGTATCTTCAGGTCCTACTCCCACTAATAACAGGAATCCTTGGCTGATTTCACCAACAACTGAACCTTCGATTGATACACTAGCGGACTTCACTCGTTGTAATACAATTCTCATGAACTCCTCCTATGAAATCACACGACGTACACTATATACATCTGGTATTTGCTTAATCTTATCCACGATAAAATCTAATTGTTGCGTATTCATAATTCCGATATTGACAGAAATCGTCGCCATCTTATTCGCATCAACTTTACCGTTTACTGAATTTAATGATTTAGTCGTACTATTAATGACGTTTAAGACTTCGTTCAACAATCCATTACGATTATATCCTTCAACGACTAACTCTGTATCGTATTGTTGACCCGTATTAGCTGTATCTTCCCAATCCACTTCAATTAGACGGTTTTGTTCACTTTCAGGTAATTGAACGTTAGGACAGTCTTTTCTATGGACTGAAATTCCACGACCTTTTGTAATATAACCAACAATTGCGTCTCCAGGTACAGGATTGCAACAACGGCTTAGACGAATGAGAAGATTGTCTACCCCCTCGATAATGACGCCACCCTCGTGACGAATTTTCATCTTTTGACTTTCTTTCTTCTGACCTTGAGGAGTTGTTTTCTCAAAGGCAGTTTCAACCACTTTTTGGTCTTCGATTTCTTTACGCGCTTTGTCAGTCATTTTATTAGCAACTGTTTGATAAGAGATTTCTCCAAAACCAATCGATGCTAGTAGATCTTCTTCTGTTCCAAAGTTGAAACGGGAGGCAATGTCTTTCATGCCCTGTTTCGTCATAAAGTCTTTGAAGTTAAATCCAAGCTCTGTAATTTGTTTTTCAAGCAACTCGCGACCTTTGATAATATTTTCATCACGGTCTTGTAACTTGAAGAAACGTTTGATTTTATTTTTGGCACGAGTCGTATAAACCAGATTAATCCAGTCACGAGAAGGTCCAAATGAATTGGCAGACGTTAATACTTCTACGATATCCCCTGTCTTCAACTGATAGTTCAATGGAACAATCTTATTATTGACTTTGGCACCGACTGTTTTGTTTCCAACTTCCGTATGGATGTTGTATGCAAAATCAAGCGGTCCAGACCCTAAAGGAAGTTCTGAAACGTCTCCTTTTGGTGTGAATACATAAACCTTATCTCCAAAGATGTCTTCCTTAACGCTATTCATAAAGTCTTTAGCGTCTTTCGTTTCATTTTGAAGTTCGATTAAGTCTTTAAACCAGTCCAATTGTTTTTGCAATGGATCGTTTGTAACTTTCTCTTTATTTCCTTCTTTATAAGCCCAGTGAGCTGCAACCCCGTATTCAGCAACTTGGTGCATTTCGAATGTACGGATTTGAATCTCTACTGGTCGTCCTCCTGGCCCGATTACGGTTGTATGGATGGACTGATACATATTCGCCTTCGGAATCGCGATATAGTCTTTAAAACGCCCTGGCATTGGTTTCCATTTTGTATGAATCGCCCCAAGAACAGCGTAGCAATCCTTAATACTATCGACTAATACACGAATCGCAAGTAAGTCATAAATCTCGCTAAACTGTTTCTTTTGGTCTTTCATCTTACGATAGATGGAGTAAATATGTTTTGGACGTCCATAAATAACCGCTTCGATATCCAAGTCTTTTGTTGCTTGTTTAATATTTTCAATCGTTGTTTCGATGTATTCTTCACGTTCATCACGTTTTGAATTCATTAAATGTACGATACGATAATATTGCTGTGGGTTTAGATAACGTAAAGACGTATCTTCTAACTCCCACTTAATTTTATTCATCCCTAGACGGTGTGCAAGAGGTGCATAAATCTCAAGTGTTTCTTCTGCAATCATGCGTTGCTTTTCAGGCTTATGAAATTTCAACGTACGTAAATTATGCAAGCGGTCAGCTAGTTTCACCATGATAACACGAAGATCATTAGCCATCGCAAGAAGCATCTTACGGTGGTTTTCCGCTTGTTGCTCCGCATGTGATTTATATTTAATTTTCCCTAGTTTTGTAACACCTTCAACGAGAAATGCAACATCTTTTCCAAATTCGTATTCAATATCATCAATACTAAACCCAGTATCTTCGACGACATCATGAAGAAACCCAGTCGCAATCGTGTCTGGATCCAACTTTAATTCAGCAAGAATTCCAGCTACTTGAATGGGATGCACAATATAAGCTTCTCCAGATTTACGAATTTGATCTTTATGAGCATAAGTCGCAAAATAGATGGCTTTTTCAATAAATTTAATATGTGTCTCGTTCATGTACTCCTTACACATTGCAAGGACATCATCTGCGGTATAAGTCTTATTTTTAGACATTTGTAAACTCCTTAAGCATTGCGCTCTAATGTATTCCTAATAGTACCGCGACAATAGACTATCGTCAACTATTGGTTCCTATAATAACTCACATTGATATGAAACTGCTGCTAGTGCATATAACGGTGCTGTTTCAGCACGTAAAATACGTGGACCTAGTGAACATGGAATATATCCACTTTCCTCTAACAACGCTACTTCTTGTTCTTCGATGCCACCTTCAGGACCAAAGACAAAAATGACACTCTCGTTTTCCTGTAAGGACTGCAAACTTTTAACGAGTTGAAGGCTTTCTCCAACCTTTGCAGATTCTTCATAAGCTATCAATTTTTGTTCGAAATCACTTGTGTAATTTACTAACTCTTTTAGCGTCATCACACTTGTCACACGTGGGACTTTCAGGCGATGCGATTGTTCGCTCGCTTCTTCGGCAATCTTTTGAAGGCGTTCAATCTTCTTGTCTGCCTTATCTCCAGTCCATTTAACCACATTCCGTGTCAATGAGAGCGGAATGATTTCACTTACGCCAAGTTCTGTTGCCTTTTGTACAATCCAGTCGAGTTTATCTCCTTTAGAGAGTCCGACCGCAATCGTAACCGATACAGGAAGCTCCACTTTTTGCTCCAAAAGTTCAACCACTTTCACTTCAAATGGCTCTAATTCACTCACTTCAACAATCGCTAATTGACTGTCATCATCCACGACTTCAAACTGTTCTCCCACACGAACTCGCATCACTTTTTTCAGTTGATGTACTTGCTCTTTTGAGAACTGTAGTGAATGCGTTGTTTCACTGACGTTTCCTTTTACAAAATAACGTTGCATTATTCAACATCCTTTTTCATTACAAAGCAGTTCCACTCTTTCATCGTCATGCGTTCTACTAAAGTGAATCCTGCTTTTTCATATGCTTCTTGTACTTCTTTTGATTTTGATTCAATAATACCTGACAGGATTAATGTTCCGTTATCGTTTAAATTACGGTACGCATCTTCAGGCATTTGGACTAAAATCTCCGCTAAAATATTAGCTACGATTAAATCACTCTTTTGGTCTACACCAACAAGTAAGTTGTTTTCGTAGACATCGATTGCGCCAATCGTAGGGTTTAATGCGATATTTTCCTTAGCCACTCGTGTAGCCATTTCATCAATATCAAAAGCCGTCACTTGTCCAGCTCCTAAGAGTTTAGAAGCGATACTTAAAACTCCTGAACCTGTACCAACGTCTAGCACACTTTCACCGCCACGAATCGTTTGTTCAAGCGCTGTGAGTGAGAGCTGTGTGGTTGGATGTGTTCCTGTTCCAAACGCAAGTCCTGGATCGAGTTCAATTAGAAGTTCATCTTCTTGTTCTTTCTCGTAGTCAACCCAGCTAGGAACAACAGTTAAGTAACGTGTAACGCGAACTGGGAAGTAGTATTGTTTCCAAGCTGTCGCCCAGTCTTCCTCACCAACTTCACTAACACGAACCGTTAATGGACCAGTTTGTAGGCCGTAACTTTCTAGCTCTTTCAATTGTTCGTCTAATTGGACTTTCGCATCTTCAGTCCATTGGTTTGGTTGGAAATAGCCTTTCACAATCACTGTATCTGTTTCATATAAGTCTTTTTGTTGTACTTTCAACCATTCTAATTGTTCATCTGTTAATTGGTAATAGTCTTGAGGGTCATCAATTGAGACTCCTTTTGATCCTAATTCAATTAAAATCGAACTTACGACTTCGACACTCTCAGAATGCGTATTTACTGTGACTTCTAACCAGTTCATGTTAACCCTCTTCTTTACTTGTATTTTTTAAAAATTATAACAAATTTCATTAAAAATAACTAAAAATAACCCTATCCTATTTGTATTTTTGCATGGATTTTAGTATCATTAAGAAGATAAATTAATTAATGACTATTTGACAGATTAAAAAAGGGGAAAGCAATTATGGCACGTATTTCATTAAGTACAAAAGATATTTTACAAAAACAATTTAAACGCTCATTCAGAGGATTCGACATTGAAGAAGTCGACGCATTTTTAGATTTAATTATTCGTGACTACGATACATTCCAAAAAGAAATTAGCTTCCTACAAGCTGAAAACGAACGCTTATTAACTAAAGTAGACGAATTATCTCGTCAAGCAACTGTTTCAAAAGCTAACCGTTCAAGCAATGTATCTTCATCAGGAGTTACAAACTTTGATATCTTGAAACGTTTATCAAACTTAGAAAAACACGTTTTCGATTCTAAATTAGAAGAAGATAGCTACTCTTCTCCTTCTCAAGATGTTGCAGAAGACGATGATGATTTCTACAAAACTCGCGTAATTACACCAGTACGTGACAATAACTATTAATATATCAAATCTGATATAACGAACTTTTTTAAATTTAGTAAACTTTGAGTAATCGCGGCATTAATTTGCTGAGGAAAGTCCATGCTCGCACAGGCTGAGATGCTTGTAGTGATCGTGCTTAGCGAAACAATAAGCTAAGGCAACTTTAGGTTGACGGCAGAAAAACGAGCTAAGGCAATGCTATGCTCTAGTATTCTTGAAAGTGCCACAGTGACGAAGCAATTTTGGAAACGGAATTGGTGGAACGCGGTAAACCCCTCGAGCGAGCAACCCAAACTTATGGTAGGGGCACTCTTACTAGGAAATGAACGAAAAAAGAGACACATTTTGTGTAGACAGATGATTACTGAAATTTAATAGATCCTGCTATTAAATGGAACAGAACATGGCTTACAGAAGTTTACTTCAGGATTTTAGCGAATTGTAAGGAGTGTGGCCTTGTGTCCACTCCTCTTTTTACGAATAAAGGAGAAATCTATGACAAAATATAAATTAGTAGCGACGGCTGCTGCAGGGATTGAAGCTCTTGTTGGTAAAGAATTACGCAACATGGGTTATGATGTTCAAGTAGAAAACGGCAAAGCCTTCTTTGAAGGTGACGATTACGATATCGCCCGCACCAATATTTGGCTTCGTACAGCCGACCGTATCAAGATCATTATGGGACAATTCACTGCAAAAACATTCGACTCGCTCTTTGAACAAACAAAGGCGATTCCTTGGGAGAAAATTCTTCCAGTCGATGCGGAATTCCCAGTATCTGGTAAATCTGTGAAATCTACTCTTCACAGTGTTCCTAACTGCCAATCCATCGTTAAAAAAGCGATTGTGAATCGTTTAAGCGAGGCTTACCACCGTCGTACTCACTTACCTGAGACTGGTGCCCTCTATCCTATCGAAGTGGCAATTTTAAAAGATGTGGTTACACTTACGATTGATACAAGTGGAACTAGCCTCTTCAAGCGTGGTTACCGTACTGAAAAAGGTGGCGCGCCGCTTAAGGAAAACATGGCTGCGGCTCTTGTGATGCTTACAAGTTGGTATCCTGACAAACCATTCTACGACCCAACTTGCGGTTCTGGAACTATCCCAATTGAAGCGGCTCTTATCGGTAAGAATATTGCTCCTGGTTTGAATCGTTCATTTGCTGCTGAAAAATGGACCTTCTTTACTCCAGGCGTATTTGATAAAGTCAGAGAAGAAGCTAGAAAAGAAATCCGCACTGACCTTCAACTCGATATTCTTGGTGCCGATATTGATGGCTCGATGATTGAAATTGCGAAACAAAATGCCATTAAAGCTGGCGTCGCAGATCAAATCGAATTCAAGCAAATGCAATTAAAAGACTTCCGCACAAAGAAAGAAAATGGAATACTTGTTTCTAACCCACCATACGGAGACCGTCTTCTTTCTGAAGAACAAGCTCAAGCTATCTATAAGCAAATGGGTGAAACGTATGCTCCACTCGAGACTTGGAGTAAGTACATCTTAACAAGCGACTTAACATTCGAAGACCACTATGGTCAAAAAGCAACAAAGAAACGCAAACTCTATAACGGTGCTATCCGTACTGACTACTTCCAATTCTGGGGAGTTAGAAAACGTCGCGTTCAAGAAGATAAATAAAACACAAAAAACGCAATGGACAAATGCCCATTGCGTTTTAATTTTACCTATTATTCATTCTTTCCGATAACTTCGAATGTCACATGATCAATTCCTAAATCACATTTCACTTGGTCGCCTGGAAGGATGCTTGCACGGATGATTTCTTTAGCAAGTGGTGTTTCAATTTCACGTTGGATGTAACGAGAAATTGGACGAGCACCATATACTGGATTATACGCATTGTCTGCAATCCAATCTTTCAATTCATCTGTGAAGCTTAAGACGATTTCTTGATCTTCCACACGAACTGCTAATTGATTCAACATCTTCGTGATGATACCACGAATGTTGTCTTTAGAAAGCGGTGTGAAGAAGATTGTTTCGTCGATACGGTTTAAGAACTCTGGTTTGAAGGTTGCTTTTAGAACACCCTCAACTGCCGTACGAGTTTCTTCATCGATTGTATCTCCTTGTGTTTCAAGCAAGAATTGTGAACCAATATTACTTGTCATAATCATCACTGTATTCTTGAAGTCTACTACTCGTCCTTTAGAATCTGTTAAACGTCCATCGTCTAATACTTGTAACAAGATATTAAATACATCTGGATGTGCTTTTTCAATTTCGTCTAAAAGAACGATTGTATAAGGATTACGACGAACAGCTTCTGTTAATTGGCCTCCTTCTTCATATCCAACATATCCTGGAGGAGCTCCCACTAAACGAGACACTGAATGTTTTTCCATATATTCACTCATATCGATACGAACCATATGGTCTTCTGAATCGAATAAATCTTCTGCAAGAGCTTTAGCAAGTTCTGTCTTACCAACCCCAGTAGGTCCTAGGAATAAGAAACTTCCGATTGGACGGCTAGGATTTTGTAATCCAGCACGAGAACGAAGTACTGCTGAAGCCACTTTTTGTACGGCTTCATCTTGACCGATGACACGTTCATGAAGAATATCTTCTAAGTGAAGAAGTTTTTCACGTTCGCCTTCCATTAGTTTTGTTACAGGAATACCAGTCAAGCGTCCAACTACTCGAGCAATTTCTTCTGAAGTTACTGATTCTTGAACGAGACGTTGCGTACTTTCAGCATTTGCTTTGTTTTGGTCTTCTAGTTCTTTCAATTCTTGTTCAAGAGCTGGAATACGTCCGTGGCGAAGTTCAGCAGCTTTTTCAAGGTTGTAATCAGCTTCTGCTTGTTCTAATTCGTGTTTAGCACGGTCGATTTCTTCGCGTTTATTACGGATTTTATTGACTTCTTCTTTTTCGATTTCCCATTTCATTTTGAGGTTATTGGCTTTTTCACGTTGTTCTGCTAATTCCTCTTGTAAAATAGCAAGACGCTTTTGAGAAGCGTCATCTTTTTCCATCTTCAACGCTTGTTCTTCGATTTCAAGTTGCATTAAACGACGAGTGACTGCATCGAGTTCTGTTGGCATTGAGTTCATTTCAACGCGGATTGTAGCACAGGCTTCATCGACTAAGTCAATCGCTTTATCTGGCAAGAATCTGTCAGTAATATAACGGTTTGATAAAGTCGCAGCAGCTACTAACGCACTATCGTGAATATTTACACTGTGGTGGATTTCGAAACGTTCCTTCAATCCACGAAGAATTGAAATCGTATCTTCAACTGTTGGTTCTTGAACAAGTACTTTTTGGAAACGACGTTCTAACGCTTTGTCTTTTTCCATATTTTCACGGTATTCGTCAAGAGTTGTAGCACCAATACAATGTAATTCACCACGAGCCAACATTGGTTTTAGTAAGTTACCGGCATCCATTGAGCCTTCTGTCTTACCAGCGCCAACGATAGTGTGGATTTCATCGATAAATAAGATGATGCGTCCTTCTGATTTTGTTACTTCTTTAAGAACAGCTTTCAAACGTTCTTCGAATTCACCACGGTATTTTGCCCCCGCGATTAAAGCACCCATATCTAATGAGTAGATTAATTTATCTTTTAAGTTTTCTGGTACGTCTTTTTTAACGATACGTTGAGCTAATCCCTCAACGATTGCTGTTTTACCAACACCAGGTTCCCCGATTAAAACAGGGTTATTTTTTGTTTTACGAGATAAAATACGAATCACATCTCGAATTTCTTCGTCACGTCCAATGACTGGATCTTGTTTACCAGATTGAACAGCTTCATTTAAATTACGTGAATATTTTGATAATGCTTCATATTGTTCTTCTTGATTTTGACTAGTCACACGTTCTCCCCCTCTTAGCTCTTCAATTCGAGCTCTCAAATTTTCTTTTGTTACGTGATGTTGTACTAAATAACGAGTCAACGGATGATTTTGTAATTCCATCAACGCAAGTACAACTACCTCTGTAGATAAGTAATCGTCTTTAAAGCTTTCTCTAATCTTTTCAGCTTCTGTAAAGAGTCGATATAAGTTTTGACTCATACTTTGACCATATTGGACATTTTGTCCTTCCACTACAGAAATACGGTCTAATTCTTTATCAATTAATTCCTCAAATTCTTTGTCATTCACTTGTAAATCACTATATAAATTTCTAGCAAAGTGATTTGGTTCCATAAATACTTTCCATAAATGAGGAATATCTATTTCTTGATGTTTACGGACCATCGCAATTTGTTGCGCTTGGCCTAATGCTTGTTGCATTGTTGTTGTCATTTTTTCAATATTCATCTTCATTCCTCCTTTTGTGGTCTCTTGACCATGATTAAAGTATACACCATTAGTCAGGAAAGGTCAATAATTTTATTTGACTTTTTTTGACTTTAATAAATTCTTAAAAAAATCAGCCACAACTGTGACTGATTTCATGATTACATTTCAATTCGAATAGCACGTCTAGCGCAGTAATATCCTGCAGCAAGATGCCCATTAGGATCCACTAATAACGGTAAATTCACTGAATAATAAGATGATAATGGTAATAAATTTAATACAGGTGCTTTGAAGTTTTCTTCCAACCATGCCCCTTTTGTATAAGGTCTACCCTCGATTAATTCTGGGCCAAATTCTGCATTTGCGATTTCCAATCCAAACATATTTTCATTCCATAAAGGAGAATTCGCTTCATCTTGAATCAGAGAACGATGTAATTGGTTCCCCCATTTAAAGAGACGTCTGGTACCACTACCGCAGCAATACTCCCACTCATCCTCGTTTAAGAGACCCATTCCCGTACGTTCAATTTCTTTACGAGCTTCTTCATAACCAACTGGATCTGCAACATAACAAGTGAAACTATCAGGATTCTTTAAATCTTGTTGCATAAAGTAACGATCCACACGTACCGCTCTTGGAAAATCTTGGAATAAAGCTTCCATCGAGTTATCTGGAGTCACTGCTTCTTCTAAAATCTCAAGTGTTTCAGGTGAAGGTTCCTCAGCACCTGTGAGTTGTCCAGTAACCACTGAATAGTTTCCAATAAAGCGTAGTCCTACAAAATTCGGTTTCTTTTCGACTAACATTGCAGGAATATTTACTTTTCTTAAGTCTGACGTCATTAAATTGATGCCGTCTTCAACAATCTGTGTCGTCAACTTTTCACTTGATAAATCTTTTTCTTGAACATCTTGATTGAGGAACATAAAGCCAGTTAGATGTTGATTTAAATAACGTTTAAAGGCAAAACGAAGCTCTTGACGTTCTTCACTACAGTCAAGACCAGAAAGGCCTGACAATCCGCTATCCCACCCTAAAATAACGTCATTTTGACCAGGAATGAATACAAACTCTCTTCCATCAATCGTGACTTCAAAAGTTTCATTGGTGATTCCACCGAATTCAAATTTGACACTTCTTAGGTTCTCAATGGTCGACATTGGATTTACAAAATATCTTAATACATTTCGAAAGACAACTTCTTTCGACTCACTAGGTAAATTCTTCCACGTTGGATTTAATACGTGTTCAAAAAAATCACTTGCCATACTTTCACCTCGTCTCTATTATACGGTATTCCGTAAAAATTGCACTCTATTTTGACTACTTTTATGCTATAATAATGGCAATTGAAAGGATGTTTAGCATGAATTTATTTATTTTTGGGAATCCGATGTCTGGAAGTCAATCTGGGCAACAGCAAATTAATCAAATTGTGGAAGCCTGCACGAAATGGAGCATCCACTTTAAACTTTTCCAAACACAAAGGGCTGGAGAATTACCAAAACTACTTGAAAAGCACTTACCTGAGAGAACCGAACATACGAAAGTCGTCATTATTGGTGGAGACGGAACACTGAACGAAGCGCTACAATATTTAAAGCAGAATGAAATCAAAGTACCACTCTCCTATCTTCCAGCTGGAACTGGAAATGACTTTGCTAGAGAGATGAATCTCACTCATGATGCTAATGAGTTTGTCCAAAAGTTAGAGAATGTACCTTCTATCGAATTAGAATTCCTTACGTATCATGAACAGTATTCAGGAAAATCAGGAATTGCACTCAATTCACTTGGATTTGGGATTGATGCTGCGATTTGCGAATTAAACCAAAAACAAAGAAAAGCTGTTCTTGAATCAAATGGGATTAAGAAGGCATCCTATCTCACACCGATTTTAAAGGCGTTTAGAGAGCGTGAAGAATTTGAAGCAGTAATTACTGTCGATAACAACGAAAGCTTCACTGTAACCCATAATCTGCTTGTAGGAGCATTCAACCATTCATTCTTTGGTGGAGGAATCCGTTTTGTTCCAACTGCCAAGCAAGGAAATCACTCATTTGAAGTCGTCGTTGCTCGTAAAGTGAGTGGGTTTACGATTCTTAAAGCTTTTCCTTTTATTTTAACGAACGGTAGTCACTTCAAACATTTCCCGAATAATCTGCAAAAATATCAATGTACATCTGCTCGCATTCAGATAGCTGGACCTATTAAATCACAAACCGATGGTGAATTTACCAAATATGGTAATGTAGACATATACATTCAACTGGATACTTATCCATTAATTCTTACAAATCAAAATTAAAAAGGCGAATGTTTTTACACATTCGCCTTTTCTTTATCTTTTGAAAAGTTTTTTGAAACTGATAATCGGCTCAGTTTTTACGATTTTCGCGTTCCCAATAAATTCCCGCATCACTTTTAGAGTACGTCCAGAATCTTTAGATACGAACTGGAATGTTTTAGAGGAATTCGTGTCGATGAAATACGCACGAATAAACTTTCCTTTAAACATCACATGAGCTCTTACCAGTTTAATTTCTTCCCAAGGAATTTGAAGATAGCTCTCTGGATTTTGACTATTGTAAAATTCAAAAGCACGATCTCCAATTAGAATATCCCCATTGGTATAACCAAAGCCCCCATTAAATAGGTTTGCTTTTGTTTTATAAATAGCTTTTGTATTTAACGAAACAACCATAATCTACTCTCCAGTCCTCTTTATTAAGGAGCCATTACTCCTGTTAAACCAGCTAAAATACCTAATGCAAATAGCCCAAAGATAATGTAAATTGGTTTTACATTTTTCTTCAATAACCACATTACGAAGAATGTTAATAGTAATGCAGCTAATCCTGGAATCAACTTGTTTAAGTTGTCTTGAAGAGTTGTCACAGCTTCTGGTGATAATGTTTTACCACCTAATAATTTAGTAACAATATCTCCTAATTGGCCTCCAGTAACAACGTCATCTGCTCCAGGCAATTGAATATATTGCTCTGGTTTCAACGAAACACTTGTTAAGACAAGTGGGAATTTCATTGTAGTCCAACGCTCTACTAAAATCCCCATTACAAACATCCCCACGATTGAAGATACTTTTGTAATTGATTGTAGAACCCCGCCAGATAAGTCTTTTGTGATTTCAGAACCTTGACGGTATCCTAATTCTTGTGTAGACCACATAAATGCAATACGGATCAAGTTCCATACAATGAAGAAGAACAATGGTCCAATGATTGAACCTGTTGCAGCTAATCCTGCAGCAATCGCTCCTAAAATAGGACGAATTGTAAACCAGAATACTGGGTCACCGATACCTGCTAGAGGTCCCATCATCCCAACTTTAACCCCTTGAATCGTTGCATCATCAATTGGTGCACCATTTGCACGGTCTTCTTCTAGCGCTAATGTTACCCCTAAAATTGGTGAAGCGATATATGGGTGTGTATTAAAGAATTCTAAGTGACGTTTTAACGCTGCTTTTGAATCTTCTGGATTTGGATATAATTTTTTCAATGCTGGAATAAGCGAGAACGCCCAACCACCATTTTGCATACGTTCATAGTTCCAAGAACCTTGTAAGAATTGTGAACGTAGCATAACGCTTAAGCGGTCTTTTTTCGTTAAAGATACTTTTTTCTCTGTCATGTCATTCACTCTCCTTAATAGTCATTTAAAATGTCACCAAGTGGGTCTCCTGAACCAGAATTTCCACCAGCTGAACCATTTCCACTGTTGTTTGATAAGTTTAAATAAATAAATGCTAAGCTTAATGCGATAACCCCTGTAGCAATTAATGTTAATTCGTTTAATGGAGCAATAGCAAAACCGATGAAGAAGAATGGCCATGTTTCTTTTGAAGCCATTAAGTTGATAACCATCGCTAACCCAACAGCTACAACCATGTTACCACCGATTGTCATCCCATTTGCGAACCATTTTGGAATTAATTTCAAATAGTCTTGAACCACTTCTGATGATACGAATAGAAGTGCTCCTGCTGGAATCATAATACGTAATCCTTGCATTGATAAAGCTACGTAATGCCAGAATGATACGCCTCGGAAGTCTCCTCTTTCAGCAGCTGCATCGGCTCTGTGAACTAAACCAACGGCTAATGTACGCACAACCATTGTTAATACAAGACCAACTGTTGCTAAAGTAACTGCCGTAAAAATCGCTGAGTTACGTCCTGCTTCTGTGAAGTCATTCCCTTTGATATAAATAATCGCTGAAGCAACTGATGCTAGGGCAGCATCTGGTGCAACCGCAGCTCCAACGTTAGCCCAAGCAAGTGCGATAATTTGTAATGATCCGCCAAGAATAATTGCTTCGGTAAGATGTCCTGTTGCAAGTCCGATTAATGTACACGCAATAATTGGTTGATGGAATTGGAATGCATCTAAGATTCCTTCCAAACCAGCTAAGAATGCGACAATTAGGACTAAAATAATTTGAATTGCATTAAAATCCATAATAATCTCCTATCTGTATGTTATAGTTTTAAGCCTTCGTTAGACTTTGCTTCAATTAATTTAAAGATATCCGCTGGAGTATCAGAAACTACCTTACGAACATCCATCTTCACGCCTAAGTCACGAAGTTTCTTATAAGTTTCTACATCATCTTGGTCAACAGATAATGCATTACTAATTTGAACTTTACCGACTGAGTGCGCCATTGAACCAATATTCAATTCATCAATTTTCACACCTTGTTCAATCACTTCAAGTGCTTCTTGAGGTGTTTCGAATAATAATAATGCCTTTGTATCCCCAAAACGTGGATCGTTATAGACTTCCACTAATTTCTTAAGTGGAATCACGTGCGCACGAACTCCTGTTGGAGCTGCTTGCTCGATTAATTTCTTACGTAAATCATCTTTTGCAACTTTATCAGAAACAACGATGATACGATTTGGATTTGTTGCTTTTGTCCAGCTTGTTGCTACTTGTCCGTGTAAAAGACGAGTATCCACACGAGCTAACACAAATTTAATCTTACCGTCTCCAATGACAGTTCCTTCTGGAATTGCACCATTTGAAACTGGAGCAGCAGATTCTGCTTTCTCCTCTTTCTTCTCTTCTGGTTGAAGTGATTCAGGACGAATCTTCACACCTTCAATAGCTGTTGGCGCAATCGCTTTTGCAATCTCATGTGATGTATTCATTGAGAAACGACTTGCGTACGCTTCAATTAACATCGGCAAGCTTAAACCAGCTACGATTGCACGGTGGTCTGGGTCTTCTTCAAACAAGATGTTTGCTTGGTTGAATGGACTACCACCCCATAAGTCTACTAGAAATAGAATTTCTTCAGTCTCTAGCTTTTCAACTGCCTCACGCAGTTTTCTTTGTAAGTCTTCAGGTCCTTCACTAGGCATAAAAACAACAGATTCAACTTTTTCTTGATTCCCAAAAATCATTGAACCTGATTGCTTAATACCATCTGCAAATTCACCGTGACTTGCAATGATAATTCCTACCATAAAGCTACCTCCTTTATTAAAATTAAATCGTCTTTATGATTCAATTTATTTTACCATAACCATTCACTCACTTAAAGAAATCTTAATCTTTATATTGTTTTTTATAGGTTTCAAATCCTAGTGAAGTAAGAAAAAAGCTAATCCCTAAGGATTAGCTTTTCGTTATACTTTATTGATATTGCGGACGACCATATCCAATAATATATCGTGCTGATAATTTATGCGATTTACGAACGACTTTTGATTCATCATAATTACGATCACTAGTATTTCCTTCTATTGTAATTACTTTGTCGCCTTCTACTTTTTCTACAATAGCGATGTGATCAGCAACACCGTCTAAATTCCAGTCAAATGTAATGACATCTCCTGGTTGAGGGCCTGAATTTCCAACCCAGATTCCTTTATTTTTCATTAGACGAATATGGTATGGAACATACGCTTCTTTATCGATTAAATCAATAAGACCACTTTGTTGATACATTGTTGAAACAAAAATATCACACCAGTCGTCATAAGTACTTACGCGGTAACCACTATAACTACTCTTTCCAGAATTATAAATACTTACCATTGTATTGTGACGACTATCGAATTGTTCTACTCCAATATATCCACGTGCTAAATCTAAAAGAATTTCTTTTTGATTCCCTTTAGAAGATGGATTAGGTAACCAAGCACCATCAGCTCCAACGTAATAACGATAGTTATCTACCCATTGGTTTGTCGCCATTTTTCCATCCGCTAATAAATAGTAGTCGCCGACCCATTTGTTACGTGTTGGAATTCCATTTTTGTAATGATACCATGTGCCATCTGCTTCTTGAATCCAACCATCCTTTCCTTTAATCGCAGCTGGAACCCAAGCGCCTTCTTCATCTACATAGTATTTGTCATTATCAACCCATTGATTGGTAATCATTGCACCTGTAGAACCTAAATAATAGTTTCCGCGCCATTCATTTTTAACACGTTGCTCTTTACCTTCGTAGTAGTACCAAGTACCATTTTCTTTAACCCAACCATTTTTGAGTTTCTTATCTTTTACCCAGTATCCATCAGCACCTACATAATAACGGTAATCTTCAACCCATTTATTAGTTGCCATTGTGCCATCTTCTTGCAGGTAATAGTTACCTTTCCAGACATTCTTAACCGGTTGTCCGTTTTCGTAGTAATACCAAATACCATCAATCTTTTCCCATGCAGATTTCACACGATTTGGAACCCAAGCACCGTTTTTATCTACATAGTACTTATGGTCATCTACCCAGTTTTCAGTGGCCATTTTACCATCGGAACCAAGATAATAATTCCCTTTCCAATTATTACGAAGAAGTTGTTCTCCTTCTAGGTAATAGTACCAATAACCGCCTTCTTTAACCCAACCAGATTTTTTAATCTTTCCTGGAACCCATTTACCTGAAGCGTCAACATAATATTTGTAGTTATCTACCCATTTACTAGTAGCCATTTTCCCGTCAGCTTCTAAGTAATAGTCGCCTTTCCAGTTTGAAGTAAGCATTGTATGGTCATCGTTATAAAAATACCAAGTACCGTCTGAAGTCTGTACCCAGCCAGTATACTTTGGAGCTTCTGTTGTAGAAGTTTCCGTCGTAACTTCCTGAGTTTGTGTAGTGGCTGCTTCAGTTGTACTTTCTACCGTCTCAGGCGTTTGTGTAGTCGCTACTTGTGTAGTTGACGGCGCTACTTCTGTAGTTGTTTCAACTTCTTGTGCTAAAACTGCATTCCCGTTTAATAATAAAATCCCTGCTAATAATCCCAAAGAACTTCTAAATTTCATTTTTTCTCTCCTTTTTAATGATGTAGTTTATTTCCGTTATCATCGAGATAGAATGTAAATCCTTCTCCAATAACTTGATTTACGTCTGTAATAATTACAAATGCTTCTGGATCATACTCGTGAATAATTCGTTGAACCGGCATCAATTGTTGACGACTGACAACCACATATAACACTTGTCGTTTCTCTTTTGAGTAAAAACCGTGTCCATCCAACACCGTAATTCCACGATCTAAATCCGTTTGGATTCGTTGTCCAATTTCATCATATTTATCCGAAATAATCATGATAGCTTTTCGTGGGTTAAACCCTTCTAAAATAAAGTTAATCACTTTGCTTGCGATAAACAACATGATTAATGTTAGAACTGCTTTTTCAAAACCAATTACAAAAGCAAGTGGTGTTACGATAATGAAGTCAATCATCAGCAATGAAGAAGAAACGCTCCATCCTAAGTATTTATGCATCATCATCGCAATAATATCGGTACCTGCTGTTGTTCCTTTCCCAAGGATAACAAGACCTAATGCTATTCCGACCAATACTCCAGCTGCCACACCAGCAACAACTAAGTTTTCTGGAACGAATACTGGCCAGTCCTGTGTCACTTTTAAGAAAGTTGGTAATTCAAAAACAGCTAAAACTGTATATACCATTGTTTTTCTTTCAAGATAACGATATCCAATGATTAATAAAAATCCATTCAAAATTAAGTTTGATAAGGCTGGGTCAATTTGTAATGTATAGTACCCTAATAAGGTTAACCCTGTAATACCGCCTTCCCCAAAGTGGTTAGCAATTACAAGTGCATTAATTGTATACGAAAATAAAAAACAGCCTAATGTAACCAGAATGAAGGATTTTAATGTGTCTTTGTTTAAAAATTTCTCCAATTAAATTCCTCCTTATTCTGGATCTCTATGGAATCGTCCATAGAAGTTTTCTGTGCTAATTTGATTAATAATCGCACGAGGATCTGCTTCTTTAATCACAGCAACCGCATCAATCACCTCATACGAAGACAATACCGTATGTAATAAATACATTCTTTCGCGACTGAAACCACCAATGGCTTCCACACATGAAATTCCATGACGCACCGTTTTTAAATAAGCATCCATGACGTCTTCACCATAACGCGTTGTAATCTGCAACGTAACTTTATGATAACGTTGGTGGAAGGTACTAATCACTTTTGTTGAGATGTATTGGAAGATAATCGAATATCCCGCATGTTTCCAGCCAAATAACGCACCGAATATCAATAGTAATGCTGTATTAAATAAGAAGACTTCTTGCCAAATCGTTTTCCCATTACGGTTCGAAACGTATAAAGCCACAAAGTCCATCCCACCGGTAGAAGCATTTCCCTTCAAGGCCAGTGAAACATATAAACCATTTAATACTCCACCGAAAATCACATTCAGCATTGTATCGTCCACAAATAATGGCTCAAAATTCAGTACGCGGATAAAGAAACTTCCCACGAATACTTGTAAAATCGAATAAAACGTGAATCGTGCACTTATTCCACGATAACATAAAATCGCAACTGGAATATTGAGCATAATGAGTAACATAGAAATTGATAATTCTACACCAAACAGTTCTGCAATTTGATTAATCAAAATCGATACGCCAAGGAACCCACTCGATAAAAGATTCGATGGTTGAATAAATACTTTCAGCGTGAACGCTTGAAGAAAACCTGAAATAACAACGGCTAATAGTGAAAATACATGCCTAATCATTTTGTTTTTACGATATTTACGATAGGAAGATGGGTTTAAAAAACTCATGCATGATCACCCACTTTGAAACAATATTGGATGCCGTTTGCTGTTGGGACTTTCAAAACAGCATCATAATAATGAAACGGCACTTTTTTTGATTCCAAATTCAACACAAGATTTTCTAATTCTCGCATATTTGGAACACGCCATTCAATTTCAGAAACCCCATAAAAATCTTGGTGTGAATGCGGAATGAATTCCCATGCATTAATCGCTAGTGAGTATCCATCTCTATTCACTTTAAAATTCTTACGACGAGTCACATAATCATAAGTCGTATTGAACAAAAATGCGTCAGTTAAAAATGCTCCAGTTTCTTCGACATCAGCAACATTGTAGTGTACTTGCGTAATTTTAGCAGTTGATGGGAATTCCTCTGCCATCGCGTCGACACCATCAATAAATTCATGAAGCGAACGGTTGATTTCTGTCCCTTCAAGATATTGATCTACTAGTTCAGATCCAGTTTCACCCTCAACCATAAACTTCAATCGATTTCCTTCAGGATCCATGATATAAAAATTATTCGTGTAACCATCGGAACCTGTTGCAGTAATCGTTTGTTCTTCTAAAATCAATCGGTTAATTAACTCTCCCATTTGAAATGGCTTCGTTAATTTAAAACCTATAAAGTAAGTTGTTAAAATTGAATCTTTACTTCCTTTACCTTGAACTAATCTAAGTAAAGGAACACTGCCTCTACTATGTCCAATAAGGATTTCATTATCAAAGTCTTGCAGCACAGCAAGACCCAAAACTTGCGTATAAAATTTCTTCATCACTGAAAGATTACGCACCGTTATCGTTACAAGAGAAATCGTCCACTCTTTTTTTGATTGTGGTACAAGCGCATCTTTCACTAACTGTAATAGATTTCGCATTTTCCTTTTCCTTTACTAAAAAAGTGGGGAGGAATTAAAGGATGTTCCTCACCCACTCCGTAATTTTTTATCCTTCGAAAGCCACTGTTAAAGGTGGGACAACTTGTTTCTTACGAGAAACAACTCCTGGTAATGTTAATACTCCATCCTCGTAGCTTGCGTTAAACGCTTGAGCTACTTTTTCTAAATGGTCACCAACTACTAATACTGTTGATACGCTTGTTAAGATGTTTGTAATGACAAATACGAATGTATCATAGCCATTTTCATTGCTTGATTCACGCATTGCATTTTCAAGATCGTCGCGACGAGCTAATAACTCTTCTGGGTCAACAACGTTTACTTGTGCGATACGTACATTTGCTCCACCTAATGGAAATGATTTCGCATCTAAGTCGATTAAATCTTCTACTGATTTATCACCTAAGTTTGTACCAGCTTTTAGCATTTCTAGTCCGTATACATTCACATCAATTTCAGCAATGTTAGCTAAGTCTGTTGCTGCTTCAATATCTTGTTGTGTACAAGTTGGTGATTTGAATAATAATGTGTCTGATACGATAGCTGAGACCATTAATCCAGCGATATCTTTTGGAATATCTACTCCATATTCTTTATACATTTTGTAAAGAATTGTATTTGTACATCCTACTGGTTCTGCACGGTAGAATAATGGATTTGCTGTTTGGAAGTTAGCAATACGATGGTGATCCACTACATATTCTACTTCCACTTTTTCAACTCCTGTAGCACTTTGTTGAACTTCATTGTGGTCCACTAATGCAACACGGTCTGTTTCTTCTGAAACATCTCCAATCACTCGTGGAGCTTCTTTTTTGAAATAATCTAGCGCATATTGTGTTTCTTCATTTGGAGTCCCTAGGGCAACTGCTTCTGCATCTTCTCCTAAATGACGTAATAAATAAGCATATGAAATTGCTGATGTAATTGCGTCTGTATCTGGATTTTGATGTCCGAAAACTAATAATTTACTCATAATTTGGCCTCTCTCTATATAAATTTACATTGACAATTTTAACATAATTATCACTTAAAACCAATAGATAATGCATTTTTTCTAAGATTTCTAGAAAAAAAGAACTGTTATAGCTTTTAAACTATAACAGCTCTTTCATTATGCATTTAAATAACCTTTATATTCGTCTGTTCTTAAAATACGACGAGCATTGTCCACACGTTCTTGTGTTGGTGGTTCAATATGGTCTAATTTATATGGAATTCCTAAGTTCTTCCATTTATACACACCCAATTTATGATAAGGTAAAATTTCAAACTTCAATACGTTTTTCAATTTACTTACAAACTCACTTAATCGGATGAGATATTCATCGTAATCTGAACGTTCTGGAACTAACACGTGACGAATCCATACTGGTTGCCCTTTATCGGATAAATACTCTGCTAGTTGAAGAATGTTTTTATTCGTCCACCCTGTTAATTTCTTATGTTGTTCATCATCTATATGTTTAATATCTAATAAAATAAGATCCGTATACTCTAATAACTCTTCGAATTTTGAGAAGAATGGTTCGTCATACGTAAATGGCATTCCACAACTATCTAATGTTGTGTGTACTCCAGCTTGCTTACAACGTTTAAAGAAATCGATTAAGAAATCAATTTGCAATAAAGGTTCTCCTCCACTGACAGTAACGCCACCTTTACGTCCCCAGAATGCACGATATTGCAATGCTTGATCGAGTAATTCTTGAGAAGTAATCGGATGACCGCCCCCAATATTCCAAGTATCTGGGTTATGACAAAACTCACAACGCATACGGCAACCTTGCATAAAGGTTACAAAACGGATACCTGGTCCGTCTACAGAACCAAAACTCTCTGTAGAATGAATATATCCAGTTACTGGTTCACTCATCATTATTCCTCCTATCTTTTCTCTTCTATTATATCACAATTCGTGCCCTATTGGACCCTATCGATTAAAAAACGGATGGACGATTTTGCCCATCCGTTTTCTTAATTTCAGCAATCTAGCTTGGTCTATTTCAGAACAGTCGACCTCACACTTTGTGTAATTCGGTTCGGTCTCCTTGAAATACCTCCACTTCGTAAAATTTCTTCGGATGCTTAGCATCCTCATTAATTTTCCTCCAGTGGTCTATTTCAGAGCAGTCGACCTCACACTTTATGATTACATGCTTTCGTGCATTGTACGGTTGATTACGTCTAGTTGTTGTTCACGAGTTAATTTAATGAAGTTAACTGCGTAACCAGATACACGAATTGTTAATTGTGGGTATTCTTCTGGGTGTTCCATAGCATCTAATAATGTATCACGGTTGAATACGTTGATGTTTAAGTGGTGACCACCTTTAGAAGCGTAACCATCTAACATAGAAACTAAGTTTTCTTCTTGTACATCTAATTCACGTCCTAAAGCTTTAGGAATGATTGAGAATGTATTTGAGATACCATCTAATGCATATTTGTAAGGTACTTTAGCAACTGATGATAATGAAGCTAATGCTCCGTGTGTGTCACGACCATGCATTGGGTTAGCACCTGGTGCAAATGGTTCGCCAGCACGACGTCCATCAGGAGTGTTACCTGTCTTCTTACCATAAACTACGTTAGAAGTAATTGTAAGGATAGAAGTTGTATGTTTAGCATTACGGTAAGTTTTATGTTTTTTAACTTTAGTCATGAATTCTTTCAATAACCAAACAGCGATTTCGTCAGCACGATCATCGTTGTTACCATATTTAGGGAAGTCGCCTTCTACTTCATAGTCAACAACAACGCCATCTTCGTCACGAATAGTTTTAACTTTCGCATATTTAATAGCTGATAATGAGTCAACTGCTACTGAGAATCCAGCGATACCAGTTGCCATTGTACGTAGAATTTCAGTGTCATGTAATGCCATTTCAATTCTTTCGTAGCTGTATTTATCATGCATGTAGTGGATGATGTTTAATGTGTTTAAGTATAAACCACAAATCCATTCCATCATGTCATTGTATTTTTCCATTACTTCATCATAATCTAAGTATTCTGAAGTGATTGGTTGATATTTAGGACCAACTTGAGCTTTAGATTTTTCATCGATACCACCGTTGATCGCATATAATAATGTTTTCGCTAAGTTAGCACGAGCACCGAAGAATTGCATTTGTTTACCGATACGCATAGCAGATACACAGCAAGCAATTCCGTAGTCGTCGCCCCACTCTGGACGCATTACATCATCGTTTTCATATTGGATTGCAGATGTCTTGATAGAAGTTTTAGCTGCAAACAATTTGAAGTTTTCTGGTAAACGAGTTGACCATAGAACTGTTAAGTTTGGTTCTGGAGCTGGTCCTAAGTTTACTAATGTGTGTAAGAAACGGAAACTGTTCTTAGTTACTAATGGACGTCCGTCTTCACCAACACCGGCGATTGATTCAGTTACCCAAGTTGGGTCTCCTGAGAATAATGCGTTGTATTCAGGTGTACGAGCGAATTTAACTAAACGTAATTTCATAACGAAGTGGTCAACAAGTTCTTGTGCTTGTTCTTCAGTTAATGTTCCGTTTTCTAAGTCACGTTGTACATAGATATCTAAGAATGTTGAAGTACGTCCAAGTGACATAGCCGCACCATTTTGTTCTTTAATAGCTGCTAAGTATCCTAAATATAACCATTGGAAAGCTTCGCGAGCGTTAGAAGCTGGTTTAGAAATATCGAATCCGTAAATGTTACCTAATTCTTTTAATTCTAATAATGCACGGTATTGTTCTGAAACTTCTTCACGTAAACGAATTACATCGTCAGTCATAGTACCGTCGCCAATGTTAGCGAAGTCTTTTTGTTTTTCAGCGATTAAACGATCAACCCCGTATAAAGCTACACGACGGTAGTCACCGATGATACGTCCACGTCCGTAAGCATCTGGTAAACCAGTAATAACACCTGATCTACGAGCTGCACGCATTTCTGGAGTGTAAGCATCGAATACACCTTGGTTGTGAGTTTTACGCCAGTCACGGAAGATACGAGAAATTTCTTCGTCAATCTTGAATCCGTAAGCTTCAGCTGATTGTTCACTCATACGGATACCACCAAATGGTTGTAAGCTACGTTTGAATGGTTTTTCAGTTTGGAAACCAACAACTGTTTCTAAATCTTTGTTTAAGTAACCAGGACCATGTGAAGTGATTGTTGATACAACTTTAGTGTCTAAATCTAAAACACCGCCAGCTTCACGTTCTTGTTTGTTTAAGTCCATTACTTGCGCCCATAAAGCTTTAGTAGCTTCAGTAGGTCCAGCTAAGAAACTGTCATCTCCTTCATAAAGTGTGTAGTTTTCTTGGATAAAGTCACGGACATTAATTTCTTCTTTCCATACTTTACCTTTAAAACCGTTCCATTGTTCCATAAAATTTTCCTCCTTAGATAATTGGTTGTGAAACTTATAACAGCTATCTACATGAATATTATAACACAATAAAAATTAGTTGCAATACTAAAGTGTAAAAAAATACAAAGTTTTTGTTAAATATTGCTACAATCGCGATTTTAAGGTCTTAAAAGTTGTGAAATATGTATTATAACAGCACAATTCTCTGTACTAATATTTTGAAACAGAATGAAAACTTTCACAATGTGTTGCTGATTATTCTCAATCAAAAGCCTTTTTCACTTTCATTAAATACAAAAAAGAGCATTACCGAAATAAATTCGATAATGCTCTTTTCAATCTAGCGTTTCAGGAGGGATTCGAACCCCCGACCGTTCGCTTAGAAGGCGAATGCTCTATCCTGCTGAGCTACTGAAACAGTACTAAATTAGTATACCTAAAGACGAACATTCTGTCAATTGATTTTACAGCCTTCTTACGACTCTTCTGTTTCTTTTTCTTCGTTATCTGTATTCTTCTTTTTCGAGAAATACATTGAAATATAGATAACTAACATTACGAGCGCCATAATTAGAACTCTTGCGGCTAAAGCGAAATTATATAACGCTGCAATCGCACTTAATGCAAAGAAGATGATAGTCATATTTTTTACCGTTTCAAGAATGGGACGTTTTCTCCCCATTGGATTTGGTCTGTTATCCATTCGTTACTCCTTTGTTTCTTTCGTTTTATACATCAATAATGCTGAAGCGATAGCTACGTTAAGTGATTCTGCTTTTCCAAACATCGGGATTGTCACTACAACATCCGCTAAATCAATCACGTCATCAGAGACACCTTGTCCTTCATTACCAACGACAATAGCTACATCTGTTACTCCTTGTAAAACAGTGTAATCCTTTGAATCACGGTGCAATGCCGTCACAGCTACTTGTACACCTTTAGATTTAAGAAATGGTAAGTATTCCTGTAAATTTGCTTGAAACACCGGAATATGGAAATGGCTTCCCTGCATTGAACGAAGAACTTTATCATTATATAAATCAACCGTTCCTGTTCCTAAAATGACCGCATCGAATCCAGCAGCATCAGCTGTTCTCACGATTGTTCCTAAGTTTCCTGGATCTTGAATAGCATCTAGAACGATCATACGACCGTTTTGAGGTAATACCTCTTGTTTAACTATCTCCACAACTGCTAAGATCCCTTGAGTAGTTTCTGTCATTGATAACTTTTGGAAGACGTCTTGAGATACAACTAGAAGCTGTGCGTTCGTTTGACTTAATAAAAGTTGGTAATCTTCAAGACGATTACTACTTACTACTATTAATTCAATCGGCGCATTTTCTTTTATCGCTTCTTCTACCAGATGCTCTCCTTCAAGAAGATACATCCCTGCTTTTTTACGACCTTTTGTAGTCTGAAGTTTAACAAGCTCTTTAATTTTTTCATTTTTAGGTGAACTAATGATATCCATGCAACTACCCTTTTAATCCTTCTATTGTACTAATCAGTTTCTTGACTTCTGCTTTTTGATTTTGATGAAATCCACATTTCATCGGCATCACATAAGTTTCCTCTTTATCTAAATATTGCAATGTTAATTTGGGATTTCCTAAGAGTTTCTTCTCAACAGAAACTTTTTGAATACGTTCTGAGGGGATAACGATTGGTCTATTCGCTCTCCATACACCTTCTTTTGAAGTTTCAAAAAGAACGAAACCATCTTTAGCCCAATAGAGTACAAATGTTTGTTCTCCTTTTTCTAAAGCCACTAAGCTATCAGCATCCGTCATTTCGAATCCAAAGAAACTAATTTGACTTTTTAAATCCCCGATGATTTCCATTCTTATTCCCCTTCTTTCGTTTCTGAACTGGTTTCTTAGAAGATACTTCTTTCTTCTTAGGTTGCGTAACTGGTTTTAACTGTCCTGCATATAGTTCAAACTGAACTAGTTTATGTTTCCCTGCAACCTTCTTCAAGTCTCTTAGTTCGCGGTCATTCACTAGACTGAGAACTAACCCTTCTTTTCCCATACGTCCTGTACGTCCAGAACGGTGGGTATATTGCTCTGTAGAATCTGCAATATCATAATGAATGACAAGTGGTAAATCTTCAATATCAAGACCACGCTGTGCGACATCGGTACTCAGTAAGAATGGAATCTGCCCCTTCTTAAATAAGTCGATAGCTTTCTTACGTTCCGTTTGATGAGCATCACTTGAAAGAAGTGCCACTGGAACTTGATGAAACGCTAACTTTTCTCCAAGTAATGCTGCATTTGCAATCGAATTGACAAACACTAATGCTTGGTTTGCATTTTCTGAGAAAGCAAGCTTCCTTAGTACTTCATCACGTTTTCGAGTTGGGCACTCAATATATCCATGGGTTACGTTTGAATGAGCAGAATTTCCCTCTGAAACTTCAACAAAAGTCGGAAGTATATTAATCCATTTATTAACTTCTTCTAAATTTTTATTCTTTGTCGCCGAGAAACAAAGCACTTGTCTTTCAGAAGGAAGTTTCTTCACAAGTTCTCTTGTATTATTCAATTGCTCTGGATCGAGTAAATAATCGGCTTCATCTAATACAAGCATCTCTACTTGATGAAGCTTTAATTTACGAAGCTTAGACAGTTCAAGTAATCGTCCTGGTGTTCCTACAACGATTTCTGGCTTTTCCTTTAACTTCTCTACTTGTCGTTTTACGTTTGCCCCACCCGCTAAAACTTGCACACGAATTTCAGGTGTTTTCCATTCTCTAATCACTGCTCCAATTTGTTGAGCTAATTCTTGAGAGGGCGCCACAATCAAAGCTTGCAACGTTTTATCTGCCTTTACTCTTTCCAAAATAGGAACGACATACGCTAATGTTTTTCCAGTCCCTGTTGGTGAGATAGCTACAACGTCTGTTCCCTCTTTAATCAGTTCTTGTGTCTTTTCTTGTATCGGTGTTAATGTGTGGAAGCCATGTTGCTCCCAGATAGTCTTTGTATTCATATGTGTCCTTTCCGATAACCATTTGTTCTTTGAGTCCTATTCATTTTAACGAAGAAATGCCTATACTTCAAATAGTTTCAACGTTTGTATATAAAAAGAGAACTGCTCTTACACAGTTCTCTGTACTATTTTCTATTAAAGTGCCATTTTCTTTTCTAAATATCGTTGTCCTTGTTCGAAAAGCAAACAGATAATCCAGTAAATAATGGCCACCAAAATATAAACCGTCATATAGTTTTGTTCACGTCCACCCACAATTTTCGCATTTTGGAAAATGTCAGGTAGCGAAATCATCGCAACAAGAGATGATCCCTTAATCATATCCAGTAACACATTACTTAATGGTGGAATGGCGATTCGAAATGCTTGTGGAACGATGACCTTTTGCAACGTTTGTCGATAACTCATTCCAAGAGACATCGCTGCTTCCCATTGGCCATTATCGACTGCATCCATTGCCGAACGCAACACTTCAGAAATATACGCACTACTTGCAATACTAAAGCAAAGGAGGGCACAGACTAAAGCGGGTAACGTTATTTTTAAAAATGGTAATCCAAAATATAGTAAGAATAAAAATACTAAAGTTGGTGTTCCGCGCATAAAGGAAACATGAAATGTCGCAATCCATCTAAGCAAACGAAATCTAGAACGTCTCATTAATACGAGGATAAATCCTAAAATCGTTCCGAATACAAAACTCGTTAACGCGACTCCTAATGTATATCCCAATCCACTAAGAATAAACCAAAAGTTATTAATCGCAATATTAATATCAAAGATTTTATTTAACATATTAGTCTACATCTGAAATATCGATTTTTTCTGTTTTGAAATCTTTAGGTTCAGTTACGTCTTGACCAGCGAAGAATTGTTCAGAGATTTTTTTCAATGTTCCGTCTTTCTTCATCGCGTCCATTGCTTCATTGAACTTATCACGTAATACAGTGTTGTTTAATGAAATTGAGAAACTTGCGCTATATGGGTTTGCATAAACGCCTTCGTTAATCTTAATGTCATATTTATCTTTAGCAAAAGCAACGGCGATTGATTGTAAGTAGTAATCGTTGATAATTACATCAGTACGACCATTTACTAAATCAGACATATATACGTCATTTGTTACGTTGTCATATACGACTAATTCAGCACCAAGTTTTTTAGCAATCTTCATGTAGTTTGTACTTGCAGCACCTGCAGCTTTTTTACCTTTTACATCTTCCCAAGAATGAATTCCTGAATTGTCGCTTCCACGAACAACCATTGATGTAAATGAGTATTTATGAGGTGTAGTATGTAAGTATGCGTCAAAGTTTTTCGCACCTTCTTCAATTGAGTAGTTTGCGATATCTGTCATACCACTGTCTAAAGCTGTTAACATTCCGTCAACACCCATTTCAGTAAATTCAACTTTAAGGTTTAAGCGTTTCGCAACTTCCTTCATAATTTCCACATCGTAACCAGTTAATTCGTTTTTATCATTATGGAATGATTGTGGATATAAAGTACCTGCAGTTGATACTTTAATGACACCCGATTCAACAATTTTGTCCCAGTTCGCTTGCGCTTCTGAAACTGATACAGTTGTTTCTTGTGTTTTAGTTGTGTTTGCTCCGCATGCTGCTAATAATGTAGCCACAGCAACGAAACCAGCTTTCATCCATTTTTTCATTGGTTTAACCACCTTTTGTTTATTTTTTCAACATAGTGAACGATACCATACTCACCATTAAAACACAATGAATAAAGCTTGAAAAACAAAATAAAAATGAAACAGATTTTACAACCTGTTTCATTCTGAAATAATATATAGTTATTTACCTAGTTCTTCAAGAATATTTCTGGCTACTCTTTCGGAAATTCCGATAGTTTGTAGCTCCTCAAGACTAGTTTGTTTCATTGCTGTTATCGTTTTAAAATGACGCAATAGTTTCTTTCTTGTTTGCGGGCCAACACCATCAATCATTTCCAATTTTGACGCAAATGTATTTTTACTTCGCACTTGTCTATGAAATGTAATCGCAAATCGGTGAACTTCCTCCTGCACACGTTGAATCAGTTGGAACGCTTGCCCTTTTCTATCTAAATCGATTTCCTTATAGTCTTCACCATAGAGTAATGTAGCGGTTTTATGTTTTTCATTTTTTACCATTCCACATACAGGGATCTCTAGACCTAATTCATCTTCTAAAACTTCAATGGCAGCTCTCATTTGGATTTTACCACCATCCATTAAGATTAAATCTGGAAGTCTAGCTCCTTCTCTTAGTAATCTTGAATAGCGTCTACGAATAACTTCTTGTGTCGTCGCAAATTCGTGACTTCCTACAACAGTCTTCACTTTAAACTTACGGTAATTCTTCCTGTCTGGTTTTCCATCCTTAAAAACTACCATCGCAGATACTGGATTGGTTCCTTGAATATTCGAGTGGTCAAACGATTCAATAACCGATACCTTCTCTAACCCTAATGCTTCTGAGAGTTCTTCCAGTGCACCTTTTGTCTTCAACTGACTTTGCTCTTCTCTTCTGAACTTCTCATTTAATGAAATCTCACTATTTTGAGTAGCAAGGTCTAACATTCGTTTCTTAGAGCCACGTTTTGGTGTCATCACCTTCACACCAAGCGTTTCTGATAATAGTTCTTGATCAATCGCTTCTGGAACCAAGATTTCTTTTGGAAGAATATGGTTTTGGTCTTCATAGAACTGAATGATAAAGGACATGACTTCGTCCTCTACCTGGTCATAAATTGGAAACATCGCTGCTTCTCGTTTAATAATCGTCGACTGTCTGAGTAAGAAGACTTGGATTGAAATCCATCCACGATCAACAACATAAGAGAACACATCACGATTTGTAAAGTCCGCATTCATAATATTTTGTTTTTCGACGGTTGCTTCGATGTACTTAATTTGATCACGATAATCCATTGCTTTTTCAAAATCGAGTCTTTCGGAAGCTTCATTCATCTTCGAAGTCAAGTCATCTTTAATCGTCTTCACATCTCCGTTTAAGAATCGTTGGATTTTCTTGATTTGCGCATCATACTCTTCTTTTGAAACTTCATGGTCACAACAACCAATACATTGCCCCAGATGGTAGTAGAAACAAGCTCGTGTTTCATTCTTCCCACATTTTCGAAGTGGATAGATTTTCTGGATGAGTTGCTGCGTTCCTGTTGCTGCAGTGACATTTGGATAAGGCCCAAAGTAAATGCCCCCATCCTTTTCTACCTTATGAGAAATCACGAGTTGTGGGTCTTTCTCAAATGTAATTTTTAAATAAGGATACATCGTCCCTTGTTTTAACTTTATATTGTAGTGTGGTTGATATTTTTTAATCAAATTAATTTCAAGTAAGAGAGACTCTTTATTGGTCTTTGTAACAATATACTCAAAATGGTGAATCTCGCTCACTAATTTCTCAGTTTTTGTATCGTGGGCACCTCTAAAATAAGAGCGAACACGATTTTTTAGATTTTTGGCTTTTCCAATATAAATAATATCGTCGTTTGCATTTCGCATAATATAACAACCTGGTAAATCAGGAAGATTTTTTAATTTACTTTCGATTAATTCACTTGCCATTTAATCTTCCTTTCTAAACATTATCGTTGCCATACAATTTTTTCGAATTCATCTTTTAATTCACGGTCCATTTCATCCTTATATACAGGATATAAGAATAATCGCACCTCTTTTTTACTCAATAGTTTTAGTGTTTTTAATAATTCTATCACTTTCAAACGCACCAGATGATCTGGAAAATGAAGCACTTGCCAAATATAGTCGTAATCGATGAGTTGAAACTCAATCATCTTATTCAAAATGACTTCATGCCATTTCGAAAGTGCAAAGAATTGAGGAGGTAAAACCAAAGTCGAATGTTGCTTCATATAGTCATAAACTTCAGGTCTTACAACACCTTTTATGTAATCAATCGTACCTTCGATAAAGACTTTCGAAGTTGATTTTTCAATGTACTCTAATGCCGTTAGCGATAATGGATCTTTTTCTAACAGTTTATTGAACTGTGAAAATCGTAGTTTACTATTCGTTTTGCTTAGTACAAATAAAATGATGGCATCATCACGTTTAGTTTCTTTCAACGAAGCCTCTATTAAGGATTCAACTTTTGCCTGCGACGACCAAATGACTTTATCCACAAGACCTTTTAAATAATGGTATTGATGAAACTCTTCCGATTCCACATCTGTGCAAGTGGATAGTTCTAATTCTAAACATTCTTTCATTCGGTATAATAGTGCTACCGATTCTATAGTGAGACTGCGATTCTTATTCGTTAAAAATGACAATGGATAAATGGATTCAAGCAACCACTGAATAAAGTGTTCATCACTCGTTCCATGCAACACACATAGTTGATAATTGCGTTCAACCTCCGGAGTCATTTCATGAGCCATAATCACACGAAGTAATTTTGGATGATACATACAACTTTTGGCAGCAATAGGTCTCATGCTGACTTGTTTCATCATCACATTCAGTAAATAAAAGGCATCTGCTTTCGTTCTGATTGGATAGAAGAATAAGTAATATAAGCGTCCATATCCACTAAGTGAGGGCTCGAGTTTTTCTAGATACTCTCTCCACTGACTCTCATGAATGCAATAAGATTTTGCAAACACGATATAAAAAGTATACGCACTATGTTTCTCAAAGTATTGAATCTTCCGCTGAGTGATTTCATTATCAAAGAATACTAATAGCATTAACACTAATCTGAATTCTTCTTTTATTGTAGTCTCTTCAAGCAACACTGTTAATCGGTCACACATAAAGTCTTTCATTTCGCTGGATAACTGGTTGACAAACTGCTTCCAGTAGATAAGTAGAGGTTCTATCCAGTAAATGACAGGGATATCAAACTTTAGGATTCCTTCGCATACTTCCTCATTAGGATTCAGTAGTTTTGTCATCGCATGATAGAATTGCGGTAATCGATCTTGACTCTTCACTCGTTTTCCAAGTGCAAAGGCAAAGAACTCTCCCTTCCCATCCACGGCATCTTTCATGAATGAATACGGAATTTTTGGAACCCTCTTTCTATTTCGAAGAAATTCTTCGTAGATGGACTGCTTACCCATTTCTATCCCCTCCTACGGTTAGAAACACAAAACACCTATCCTATAAAACTATAACGCTACTTTATACACTTCCATGGCTACTTCTGGCGTCAAATCACCATGCTCAGATAATTTCACTTTCTTGTGACGTGTTAAACCGTCCACTAAAGCTTGTAAGACCTCTTCACCAAGATTTACATCGCTAAAGCGAATTGGAGCTCCTAACGATTTAAAGAACTCTTCGGTTTTAGCAATCGCCTCATCTACAATTTCTTCATCGCTACCAGATAAATTCCACACACGTTTTCCGTATTGTACTAATTTATCAAATTTCTGCTGTTTTCTTACTTTCATCATTGCTGGAAGGACAATCGATAATGTACGACCATGGTCAATTCCATGGTTCAATGTAATTTCATGTCCTAATGCATGTGAAGACCAGTCTGTTGGTACACCTAGGTTAATCGTTCCGTTTAATGCGTTTGTTGCACACCACATAAATGTTCCGCGGTCATTGTAATCAATATGATCTGTGTCAATGACCCGAGGTGCAATTTCGATTAATGTTTGCAAAATACTTTCTGCATAACGGTCTTGAAGCAATGCTCCTACTGGATATGTTAAATAGTTTTCCATCACGTGAATAAATGTATCCAGTAACCCATTCACCAATTGACGTACTGGTAATGTATAGGTCAATTCAGGTTCTAATACAGAAAATACTGGGAATGTCTTTGGTCCACGGAAACTTACTTTTGCTTTTTTCTCAACTAGTGTAATCACCGCACCTGCGTTCATTTCTGAACCCGTTGCAGGAAGTGTAAGAATCGTCCCAAAAGGAACAACTTCTTGGACCGGTAGCCCTTTACCTACACCCCATCCGAATAAATCAACAGGGTCTTCTGTAAAGAGACTTGCTGCGGAAACAAATTTAGTCCCGTCAATCACAGAACCGCCGCCTATAGCTAATAAATAAGTGAAGTTTTCCGCACGAACTTTCTCAACAGCTTTCATTAATGTTTCAAATGTTGGATTGGCTTCAATTCCCGAAAACTCATCCCATTCACGGTTTCCTAAAGCTTTAACAGCACGGTCAAATGCTCCGTTTTTCTTAACAGAACCACCCCCGTAAAGAACTAATACTTTAGCGTCTTTAGGAATTTCATTATCAATATCTTCAATACGATTTCTTCCAAATAAAATCTTTGTTGGATTTTGGAATGTAAAATTTTGAATTTCATGTGTCATTTCAAATCACCTCGTTAGTTCTTACTTTAATTGTACCAAAACTAATAGACCCTTTCTAAAATATCGGCTTTAAAAACAAAATAAACTGGACAATTGTCCAGTTTATGATTCTTTATTAATAATTTTGGATTCAATGTATTTCTTTAGACGATCTGCTGAAATTTCCTTTTCTAATTTTGATACTTCAACAGGACTTAATGTGACTTCACACGTCAAAACTCCATCTCCATCATAAGAAACGACAACTTCTCCAACATCTTCTCTAGATTCTCTTGTCACTTTTGGAAATAATTCCGCCAATTCCTTTTCAACTTCAAGTGCACAGTGCTCTCTAAGTAAGCGAAACTGCTCTGCAATCACTGTTGGAATATAATAGCAGTCTACCAATGTCATTTCTTCATCTTTAGATTTTCGGTTTGACTTTTTCGCTCTTTTCATAAATGACCTCGTTTCTTTCTTCTTGTTTAGTATACAAAAATTCATCCAAGAAGGCAAAAACATTAAATTTATCCAAAGATTAGGAACCTATTTTCCAAATGAGCGATTTCATGGTAAAATAGCAATGAATTACACTTATAAGGAGATACTATGCTTACAATTAATATGCTAACTCGTGCAGACAGCGTAAAAGGCCAAGGAGTTATGTCTGCTACAGAGGAACAAATAAACCTTGTAACTGAAGGATTAAAAGGCTATAAAGTAGTTGTGAATCAGCTTAAAATTGCTGACATTAACCATATCCATACCATTAATCCAGATTTTCTTTTCAAATCCTTTTTAAACAATAAAAAGCAACCGACAATTGCGTCCGTTCACTTTTTACCAGAAACATTAGAAAAAAGTATTTCTCTTCCAAAACCAATTAAAGAGTTATTCTATAAATATGTTTTATCATTTTATAAACAAGCAGACTATTTAGTAACTGTAAATCCTCGTTTTATTGATGATTTAGAAAAGTATGGGGTCGATCGTTCTAAAGTTACGTACATTCCAAACTTCGTATCTCGCGAAACGTTCTATAAAATTACAGACCAATCCAAAGCAGACTTACGTAAGAAATTCGGATTAGATCCAGACAAATTTACCGTTGTCTCTGCTGGTCAGCTTCAAATGCGTAAAGGCGTTCTTGAGTTTATCGACCTAGCTACTAAAATGCCAGATATCCAATTTGTTTGGGCTGGTAACTTCGCCTTTAAAGGGATTTCTGAAGGCCGTAAGGAAATTATGGAACACATGGATGATCTTCCAGATAATGTTCACTTCCTGGGACTTGTTGAACGTGACCGTATGAATGAGTTCTTTAATATGGGTGATGTGATGCTTCAATTGTCATTTGAGGAATTATTCCCAATGACGATTTTAGAATCAATGAACGCAAACATCCCTCTCCTATTACGAGACTTACCAGAGTACAAACCAATTTTATTTGACTACTACTTAAAAGCAAATAGTCAACAAACGTTTAAAGACGAATTAACAAAACTAAAAGAAGACGCTGATTATTACGCAAAAGCCTGCGAAGGTTCAAAACGCGGCGAACAATTCTATTCAAAAGAAAGTATTCTAGAACAGTGGCAACAATTTTATGATAAAGTTGCAACAGAAAGAAACTTGTTATCATAAAAGGAGAAATAATGACTACAGAAGAAATTAAACAAGGAAAACCTCTTTCCCCTACGGCTCAAAAAGTCATGAACATTGCTTCAATTCTCGGAGCAATTGCGACAGTCGTCTTTATCATTTGGGCATGGCAAAAAGGCCTCTTCACATCACAAGAGACGCTATCTTCCTATATGCTTCAAGCGGGAATTTGGGGACCACCAATCTTTATCTTTTTACAGATTTTACAAACTGTTGTTCCAATCATTCCAGGAGCGCTTACTAGTATTGCTGGTGTTTATATTTACGGAAACTGGGTTGGAAACATTTATAACTACATCGGTATTGTGATTGGATCCATCATTGCCTTCTATCTTGCAAGACAATATGGTCAGCAATTCGTAAAATCAATGGTTAGCGAACATACGTATAATCGCTATATCAGTTGGTTAGATAAAGGACAATGGTTCGACTACTTCTTTGCATTCATGATGTTCTTCCCCGTTTCACCGGATGACTTCTTATGTATGCTTGCTGGTTTAACAAAGATGACTTATAAGAAATTCATCATCATTATCTTAGTCTTTAAACCATTTACACTTGCTGCCTACACAATCGGCCTACGATTTATCATCGACTGGGTATGGGCATTCTTCCAATAAGCAAAAACAAACCCTTGAGAAATTGGGACTGACCCCAAAAAGTGAGAATTTAATAAAAACACCCTAGGGCTACCGTCTCCGGTATTCAACCGGAGACAGGTAGTCCAATTTTTGTTGGATTCT
>JAGZLX010000094.1 GCA_018364485.1 Granulicatella adiacens | reverse complement strand
GGGAACAGCCGCAGGATCGGCCACGCTTCGAGTCGGGGTCGGCGCAGGAACCGTCTTGGTCCCATCCGTGCGCTTCAGACGCGGCGGGCGGCGGTCTTTTGGACCGATTGATGTGGACCCTAAATCTAAAACATATGGGTATATCACTACAACACCAAAACCAAATTGGGCAAACGTGGATGTTGTAGGTGCATTGAAGAAGAGAGTAGATGTCCCAATTTACTTTACAACAGATGTAAATAGTTCTGCATACGGAGAAGTATATGCACGTAATAATCGTGGAGAAAATATCGAAACGCTTGTCTATTACACAATTGGTACTGGTATTGGAGCAGGTGTGATTCAACGTGGTGAATTTATCGGAGGAACTAGCCATCCTGAAATGGGGCATGTTTATGTAAGTAAGCACCCAATTGATGTAGCAAATAACTTCGATGGCGTTTGTCCTTTCCATAAAGGATGTCTTGAAGGTTTAGCAGCTGGCCCAAGTTTAGAAGCTCGTACTGGAGTTCGTGGGGAACATATCGATATCGCTAGTGATGTTTGGGATATTCAAGCTAGTTATATTGCACAAGCAGCTCTTCAAGCAACATTAACTTTCCGTCCTGAAAAGATTGTTTTTGGTGGAGGAGTTATGGCTCAAAATCATATGTTAGAACGCGTTCATCGTATGTTTGAGGAATTACTAAACGGATATGTACCAACACCACCAGTAAAAGACTTTATTGTTACTCCAGCCGTTGATAATAATGGTTCAGCTACTTTAGGGAACTATGTTTTGGCAAAAAGCTTAGTAAAATAATTTTTCAATGTGTTGCTGATTTGCAAAATTAACAAATGAAAACTTTACCGCAAGGCTTTTCATTTTCATAATTATCTAGTACAATAGACAAGGATACACATATTGAAGGGAGAGAAAGCCAAATGTCAACAGGAGCATGGATTTTAATCGTGATTCTTGCTGCAGTCGCAGGTGCGATCGGTGGTTTCTTTATCGCACGTCGTACAATGATGAACTACTTTGTAGAAAACCCACCATTTGATGAAGATATGATTCGTAGCATGATGACTCAAATGGGTCAAAAACCATCTGAACAAAAAGTTCGTCAAATTGCTGCTTCAATGAAAGCACAAGCTAAAAAAAGAGCTAAAAAGTAAAGTAAAAAAACCATCGGATTTTTCCGATGGTTTTTTTCGTTATACCGTATACGGTATAACGTTATTTTTTTACTGGTAATTCATATACATAATTTGGATCAATTTCTTTGTCGAGTTCGTCGAACTTTTGGATAAGCACTTGATCGTAATTGGCAATTTCTTCTTTTGTTAGTTTTTGATCTGCAATATAGATTGGGTCACCAATACGTACATGCATTTTTTTACGCTTAATAATATCCTTGAAAGTTAATGGTCCTTGATACACCATTGGAACGATAGGTGCTTTTGCTAGACGAGCAATCATCACAGCGCCACCTTTCATCTCGTTAGAGTAACGTGTTCCAGTAGGGAAGATAACAAGGGCTTTTTGATTTTCTTTGATTTGTTGGACAGGATATTTAATCGCGCTTGGTCCTGGTTTTTCACGGTTCACTGGGAAAGCACCCAGTTTCTTAATAAACCAAGCAAATGGTTTTGGTTTAAATAATTCCTGTTTCGCCATTAAGACAAGCGGTTGTGGATAAACGGCAATAGCCATCATTACTGGATCTAGCCAAGAACGGTGAGGAGCTACAAGCACATAACCTGTGTCTTTAGGAACTTTCTCCCGACCTTGATAATCGCCAAATCCGTTTAATAGAACTAGCAGTCCGCGAACGATCCAAATAGTGATTTTATAAATCATAATATTCTCCTTTGTTTCATCTGTAATTGTAGTATGAGTGAATTCGGCTCATTTTGCAAGTTCAAAACATTCATGTAAACCCTCTCTTTTTAGCTGAGGTATGGTATAATTATGGTAACAATTTTACGGGGGATTTCCTATGAAAGAATATAAAATCAGTTATTTTCGACTAAGTTTAGTCTTATTAGGGTATTTAGTATATAATCTTGTCTATTATTTACTTGATTATTCCGGAGGCTATGCGTTCTTTATTGTTTGGCCAGTTTTCTTTTTATCTTTGGCAATGATTGTTTTAGGAAATATTTTACTTTTTAAAGATGTTGTCAAACTAAGAGATGTTTATGAAAAGAATAAAACGATTCAACTAACGTGCATGATTCAAATTATTGCAGCTTGTATTGGTTTATGTTTGCAACTAACAAATGTAACTGTCGGGAAATTATGGCCTATTAATTATGTGGAACATTATCCGCTTTTAGTTGGTACAAGCATCATTTATTCGTTAATTTTCATTATTGGAATCATTCAGAAAAGAGCAGTAGAACATCAAGAAAAGTTATCATCCATTTTCAGTTTAGTCTTTGGGATTAGCGTCGTCTTACTTTGTAACTTCTTACTATTCACGAATAGCAAGGCGTCTGTTTTTGATTCAAACAAACAATACGTAGAGGAGTTTAAAGATTTTGGTTTCACTGGAAAAGTAGAGGTTCGAGAAAAAACGCAATTAATAGAACCGTATGTTGGTTCTCGTACTACTTTACATTATGATGAAAGATTATCAGATGGTAGTTATTTCTGGGAGTTAATTGATGTTGCAGAAGTTCGAAGCGGAACTCATGTGACGCAACTGGACGATCAGCTTGCTGAAGAAATTAGTAAGTATCTTGAGACCAATGAGGAAAAAGAATTATTTGATAAAGTAAAGAAACAAGAATTTCAATTTGTACTATTCCTCTATAAGGACCTAATTAGGAAACGAGATATTGATAAAAAATTAGTAGAGAAAGTGGATAATGCAGTAGGGTTTAGATTAGTTGAAAGTTACGGTTTTAGTCTTTATCCAAAAAATCCTCCAGAGTTTTATAGCTTAATTATTAAAAACGCTCTGAAAAATAGAGCAAACGGAGATACCGAAGTCGCTGGTTTTTACAATATTGATGTCTTAAATAAAGCGATGATTGCTCATTTTGGTTATGTGAATTACCTTGAGTTCGATCAATTCCTTAAAGATAAAAACGCAAGTCGTGTAGATTATCTTAAAAAGATACTATCTGAGATTCCGTCTGGAACGCTTGAGGATGGGACTTATAAATTCACTGGCACGACTAAAGTTGATGGTAAAGATCAATTAGTGACGGTTACGATGGTAATTGAAAACGGAAGTAGTCATTTTGAAGCAGATGAAATGAGAAATCCTTAGTCTTATAAGTGAGGAGGTGCTTTGATGAAACGAGATACAATTAGTTTTTTTAGATTGAGTTTAGTCATTATTGGATATTTAATCTATAATGTTCTTTTCTATTTGTATCCATCTGGAGAGTTTCCTTCTTTTGCATGGATTTTTGTTATTGTATCGTGGGCACTTATAGCTATAGGGAATCTCTTTTTACTCATTGACCCAATTCATTTAATGCTGGGGTTTAAAGAGGATAGAAAT
>JAGZLX010000093.1 GCA_018364485.1 Granulicatella adiacens | reverse complement strand
ATGTATCTGCTGCTTGAGGATGTTCCCCTACAGAACGTAATCGTAATCCAAATTTCGTCTTATTCAGGATGACCGAGCAAACAAATGCAAGTCCAATCGCCAAGAACGCTGGCACGAATGTATCTGTAAAGAAGATTTTCCCAATGACTGGAATCGAACTTAATACTGGAATCGTTGTTTTACCAAAGTAGTTCGTAATGATTTCCGTTTGTCCAATTTCATTATACATTAAGCGACACAGGAACACGGTTAAGGCAGGTGCTAGTAAGTTTAACACTGTCCCAGAAATAATATGGTCTGCACGCAGGTAAACTGTAGCAATCGCATGAATGGCTGAATACAACATTCCAGCAACCGCCGCCACAATCAGAGCAATCCATGGCGTCCATGAACCAAATTGTGAAGCAAACGCTAAGTTGAAGACGGCTGAGGCAAAGGCTCCAATGACCATTGTTCCTTCAAGACCGATATTTACAATCCCGCTTCGTTCCGAGAAGATACCCCCTAAAGCTGTTAAAATCAGCGGTGTTGAGTAGATGAGCATGTTCCCGACAACTACTTGTAAAAGTGTTACTAAATCCATTTCTCATTACCCCTTTCTCTTCCCAAATTGAGGGAATTTATCAACAATAACTTCCATTAAGTAGTTCGCACCCACAAAGAAGATGATAAATGCGACTACAATCGATACGACTTCTGTTGGAATCTTCGCAAGGAGCGGCATTGAAATACCACCGATACGAAGAATGGCAAATACTAATGCAGAGAATAGAATACCGATTGGATTATTCAATCCAAGAAGCGATACTGCCATTCCGTCCCATCCGATACTTGGAAGACTTTCTGAAGCAAACGCATTTTGGAAAGTTCCTAACCCTTCCATCACTCCGCCAAGACCTGCTAAGGCACCAGAGATGACCATTGCGAGAATAATCGTCTTCTTAGCGCTCATACCAGCATATTCAGCAGCGTGTTTGTTTAAACCTACTGTTTTCAATTCGAAACCAGTTGTTGTTTTATTCATAATTAACCACACAATGAAGACTGCCAAGATTGCAATGAAGATACCGCCATGCAATGTTGACTTTCCAGTTAATTGATACAAGAATTGCATTCTTAAGCTGGCTGCTTCTGGAATAGAAGCTGTGATTTCTGATTTCTCTGTTAAGATTTCACGAATCACGTAGTTTACAATATGAAGCGCAGTGTAGTTCAACATAATCGTTACAATCACTTCACTGGCATTAAAGTATGCCTTTAAGTAACCTGCAATCCCTGCCCAAATCGCACCAGCAAGCATCCCCATGAAAATACATAATGGTAAGAGAATGATTTTTGGTAAATCTGGAAGAACTAGTCCTGTCGCAACAGATGCAAACCAACCGACTAACGCTTGTCCGGCAACCCCGATATTGAAGAAACCAGCGTAACTCGCAAACGCAAATCCAAGCGCTACGAGAATTAAAGGTGTGGCTTGACGTAATGTTTCACCAATATAGAATGGTTTTCCAAGCGAGCCTTTAAGTAATGCGGAATATCCTTTTACGACGTCAAATCCAAATATCCACATAATAAGAGCTCCGACTAATAATCCAAGCACAACTGAAAGGACTGGAATAAGAATCTTTTTGTATTTTGGACCTTTCATCTTATAACGCCTCCTGTTCCTTGGCTCTTACTTGTTCGCGAGTCGAACCAGCCATTAATAATCCTAATTCTGTTTCATTTGTCTCTTTTGTATCTAACACGTCTACGATACGACCTTCATACATAACAGCAATTCGGTCTGCAACGTTTAAAATTTCATCTAATTCAAAGCTCATTAGTAATACGGCTTTGCCTTTATTTCTTTGATCAATTAAACGCTTATGAATATATTCAATCGCACCTACGTCTAGCCCACGCGTTGGTTGTGCTGCAATGAGTAAACTTGGGTTACGGTCAATTTCACGCGCAATAATTGCTTTTTGTTGATTTCCACCGGAAAGTGCACCTGCAGCTACTGTTGGACTTGGTGTACGCACGTCGAATTCTTCAATGAGTCGTTCTGCTAAGTCCACAAAAGCTTTTTTATTTAAGAATCCATTCTTCGATAATGGTTCTTTATAGTACGTTTGAAGTCCGATATTTTCATCGAGTCCCATTTGAAGAACAAGACCATGTTTATGTCGGTCCTCTGGAATATGACCTAGACCGCCTTCTGTACGTTGTCTTGTCGGTACCTTCGTAATATCTTTTCCATCTAATTGGATTGAGCCACTTTCGATGGCACGCAAGCCAGACAACGCTTGAATCAGTTCTGACTGTCCGTTTCCGTCAACCCCAGCAATTCCGACAACTTCACCATGTCTTACCGTTAAATCTAAGCCTTTAACCGCTTCAATACCACGGCTATCTTTTACAACAAGGTCTTTAATCACAAGAGCCTCTGTCGTTGGTTTTGCAGGTTCTTTTTGCGTCTTGAAGGATACGGAACGTCCCACCATCATGTCGGCCAACTCTTGATCTGAAACATTTCCCATTTCAACTGTTCCAATCACATTGCCTCGACGAATAACCGTACAACGATCTGCAACAGCTTGGATTTCTTTAATCTTATGGGTAATTAAAAAGATAGATTTTCCTTCTTTTGTTAATTGTTTCATGATTACAATCAGTTCTTCGATTTCTTGAGGAGTTAATACCGCTGTTGGTTCATCAAAGATTAAAATATCCGCACCACGATATAAAGTTTTCAAGATTTCAACACGTTGTTCCATCCCAACTGTAATATCTTCTACTTTTGCATCAGGGTCTACCGCAAGATGATATTTCTTAGAAAGCTCCATAATTTCTTGTTTCACGGCGTTTTTATCGATAAAACCGAACTTTGTTTTCTCCTTACCTAGGATAATGTTCTCCACTACGCTGAATTTCTTCACAAGCATGAAGTGTTGGTGAACCATCCCAATTTTTAAGCGATTCGCTGTATTTGGTGAATCAATTTTTGTTGGAACACCATTCACCTTAATTTCTCCTTCCGTTGGTTCTAATAACCCTGAAAGAATATTCATTAATGTCGATTTCCCCGCTCCGTTTTCTCCAAGAAGCGCATGGATTTCGCCTTTTTTCAATGTTAAATCAATCTGATTATTGGCTACAAAATTACCAAACTTTTTTGTGATGCCTTTCATCTCAATCACAAATGTTTCTTCTACCAATCGTCTCACCCCGCACAATGTTCTATGTATAAAAAAGTAGGAGCGAAGAAATTCGTATTCTCTTCAACTCCTACTCCTCTCAATTTAAGTTCGTTTGTTAAAATTAAGGTTTCGCAGGAACTTCTTGTTTTCCTTCGATAATTGCTTTTTTGAATACAGCAACTTTTTCCTTAACTGAGTCTGATAATTGACCATCTGTTAAACCAACACCATTATCAGATAATCCGTAAAGTACTTGTTCACCACCATGGTAGTTTCCTTTAGAAGCATCTTCACTAAATTTGATAAGTGCTTGTTTTACACC
>JAGZLX010000092.1 GCA_018364485.1 Granulicatella adiacens | reverse complement strand
ACTGAAACACTGGACTGATATGCCGCAAGGGACTCGGAACGAGTCGTGCGGACATATCAGGAAGTGGACGTCAGTCCTGTGAGCCCGAGTTCAACTACAAAGGATGTGAGCAATCGCGTTCAGAAATGGAACGATGGAAAATCCTTCACAGTGCGAAGGATTTGGGTCGTGGGCATTGCAAATGATATTGAATGGTTAATCTATAAGACAATACAATATAAATTATTTGCAGTAATAAACCTAACTCAAAGTCAATAAACCACTGCGCCTAAGTCATGTCACACCCCATTGAATGCACTAAAAAATTATCATATATGATAATTCACACGTATGTTAATTCCACCATACATATTTTATTTTTATCACCATTACATATTATTTTTGAAAAAAGGAGACTTCTATGACGCAAATTCTAGATGGGAAAGCATTAGCTGGAAAAATAAGAGAAGAACTAAAAGAGGAAGTGCAACAGCTTTCTAAGAGTGGAGTCACACCTTCACTAACAGTAATTCTCGTTGGAGAAGACCCAGCTAGCCAAGTTTACGTGCGTAATAAAGAACGCGCAGCTACTGAAGTAGGCATTCATTCAAACGTGATTCGCCTCAGCGAAGAAACGACACAGGAAGAGTTATTAGAATACGTGAATAAGCTTAATCATGACGCAAGCATTCATGGGATTTTGGTGCAATTGCCTCTGCCAAAACATATCGATACAGATGCAGTCTTAGAAGCGATTGCTCCTGAAAAGGATGTGGACGGGTTCCATCCGGTGAACTTAGGAAAGTTACTCCAGAAGGATGAATCGATTGTTCCATGTACACCACAAGGAATCATGAAGTTTTTTAAAGAATACGATATCGACCTTGTTGGAAAAGAGATGGTGATTATCGGCCAAAGTACGATAGTCGGCCGTCCAATGGCACTATTAGGATTGAATCATGGGGCGACAGTTACAGTTTGCCATAGTCGTACCAAAGATTTAGCCCAAGTGGCTAAACGCGCTGATATTTTGATTAGTGCAGTCGGGAAAGCTGGACTCGTCACAAAAGACTTCGTGAAAGAAGGAGCCGTTGTGATCGATGTCGGTATTAACCGTAATGAAGCAGGAAAACTCTGCGGTGACGCCCTCTTCGATGAAGTGGCACCACTCACAAGTGCAATCACACCTGTTCCAGGTGGGGTGGGCCCAATGACGATAGCAATGTTACTAGCGCAAACCGTAAAAAACGCAAAAAGTAAGAAGGAGTAGGACATGGAACAAGAATACTTAACCGTCAGTGCGCTGACAAAGTATATTAAAACTAAATTTGACCGTGATCCACACTTAGACCGTGTTTATTTGACGGGAGAAATTTCGAATTTTAATAAAAATAGTGTGCATAAGTATTTCAACTTGAAGGATGAAAATGCGATTATCGCAGCAACAATGTTCCAAGGAGCGTACAAGAAAATTCAATTCCAACCAGAAGAAGGAATGAAGGTTCTTGTGATTGGGCGCGTTACGGTTTATGAGAAATCTGGGAAATACCAAATGATTATCGAGCATATGGAACCAGATGGTGTTGGAGCTCTATATCAAGCCTATGAACAGTTGAAAAAGAAATTGACTGAAGAAGGCGTATTTGCTGGGCCAAAGAAACCAATTCCTGTATTTCCAAAGAAAATTGCGATTTTAACGAGTGATACAGGTGCCGTTATTCGAGATATTCAAACAACAGTAGCTCGACGTTTTCCTATCGCGCAACTCGTGTTATATCCAACCGTGGTGCAAGGAGTACACGCTGTTCCAAGTATACTTAAAAATTTAGACTTAGTAGAACAGTCGGATGCAGATGTGGTTATCATTGGTCGTGGTGGAGGTTCCATCGAAGACTTATGGGCGTTTAACGAAGAACCAGTTGTAAGACGTGTCGCTTCATTCTCGCTACCTATAATCTCCAGTGTGGGACATGAAACAGATACGACTTTAACAGACTTTGCGGCTGACCAACGTGCAGCTACACCAACTGCCGCAGCAGAACTTGCAACGCCGGTCTTAAATGACATTCATTTAACACTTGCTAACTTAACGAGTCGCTTGCAAACGACGATGCTAAACCAGTTGAATACTCGCAAAGAGTTATTAAGTAAACTAGAAAAGTCTGGTATTTTTGTAAAACCAGAGCGGATGTATGAAGTCTATGCACAACAAGTCGATCAATTGCGTTTAAAACTAATGCAAGGGATGCAACAAAGACTTCACCTGGCCAAACAACAGTCGATGCAATTTACGCACCGTTTGCAATTAGTGTCGCCAGAACAATTACTAATTCAACAAAAGCAAAAACTCGAATGGTTGCATAAGCAATTAGTCGATAGCAATCAAAATTACTTACAGGATAAGCAGATCAGATTCAAGCAATTAGTGGAAAAATTGGATTTACTTAGTCCGTTGAAGATTATGACACGTGGTTACGGTATTGTGTTTAAAGACGGCGATATCGTAAAATCGGTCGACCAAATTGAAGAAGAACAACCAATTGAAATCAGACTTAGTGATGGTTTAGTGAATGCTACTGTCACAGCAAAAAATAAGGAGAGTTTATAATGGCTAAAAAAGAAATGAAATTTGAAGAAGCAATGGGTGCCTTAGAACAAATTGTACGCCAACTAGAAAGCGGAAATGTTCCTTTAGACGAAGCGCTTGATAAATTCAAAGAAGGAATGGAATTAAGTCAATTTTGTAATGAAACATTGACAAAAGCCGAAGAAACCGTTCGTGCAATGATTACAGTGAATGCAGAAGGAAAAGAGGCATAGTCGTATGGTGAAGGATGTTATTCAACAACTTCAACAAGACGTAGCACTTCACTTAACGCAGCTGATTGAAAAAAGAGCTTCTGACGCAAGGTTGAAAGAAGCGATGCTATACGCCGTTCAATCCGGTGGGAAACGCATTAGACCGCTCTTGACGCTTGCAGTTGGTTCAGCTGGAACTTCGTCAAATGAAGCAGCGTTAGACTTAGCGTGTGCTTTAGAGATGATTCATACGTATTCACTCATTCATGATGACTTACCAGGTATGGATGACGATGACCTTCGTCGTGGTCGACCAACTGTGCATAAGGCTTTTGATGAAGCCACTGCGATTTTAGCTGGGGATGCATTACTCACTTTAGCATTCGAAGTGGCAGCAAATGCCAACTTGGAAGCTCATCAATTAGTGGAAGCCGTTAAGATTTTGTCGACGGCTTCTGGTATGAGTGGCATGATTTCAGGCCAAATGAAAGATATAGCTAGTGAAGATGTAACGATTACTTTGGAACAAATGAAGGAAATCCATCGTGAGAAAACAGGAGAGTTACTACTAGCTGCTGTACGTCTTGGAAATCTTTTTGTAGATGATGCGAAGATGAAAGAAGCTTTTGTTTCTTATGCAACTCACTTTGGTCTAGCATTCCAAATTCAAAACGACTTGCAAGATGTGTGCTGGACAAGTGAGCAAACTGGTAAAGAAACAGGTAAGGATTCAGAACTAAGTAAAAATACGTATCCGAGTCTCTTAGGAGTAGA
>JAGZLX010000091.1 GCA_018364485.1 Granulicatella adiacens | reverse complement strand
TCTGAATTACTAGGCCTTAAAGGTGGTATCTTAGTCACTAACCCAATCCCAGCTGAACACGAAATTCCACACGAAAAAATCGATGCGATTATCGATCAAGCAGTTCGTGAAGCGGACGAAAAAGGGGTTCATGGTAAAGACAGCACTCCATTCTTATTAGCGAAAATCGTTGAGTTAACAGGTGGGGAAAGTTTGAAGACGAACATCCAACTTGTTTACAATAACGCGAAACTTGGTGCGCAAATCGCAAAAGAATATCAAGAAGGAAAATAATTCAGTATTTAAAAGTACTCTTATGGATTACTCTGTATCCTTACGGATATCTTCATATTAGCGATAACGGGGCATCGGTTCGAGCCCAAGGTCTCTCACCTTTAAAGCCTCAAAGAGGGCGTATGGATTAAAAAATCCTACGCCCTCTTAGCACAGTGGTTGAATGGAATGAGTTTCGCTGTAAACAGCTATCTCATTCCTATTCAACTTTGTGGGGGAAAGAAAACGAAATGCCATAGATACAATGTATCTATGGCATTTCTGTCTTTCTCCCTCGTTTTAATGCTATTCCCGTTATTGCTAATATAGAATCCGTGGATACGACGTAATCCATAAATGAATGATTTTCTTTTGGGATTTGTGCCCAAGGGAAAGGGACCGTGCTTCTCGAGTTAGAGAGTGCAGCTACTTAGTCTAGAAGAGAGCTCTAAACATATTAAAATGAAAAGCAGTTATGAAGTTAGAGCAGTTTTGTCTAATATTCAAGGAATCAACCTATTTAGTAAATTCTGGAAGAGTTATGTGAAACGATATACGGCACAAAGAAGATGATGACGGAGAATCTGGCGGATTCATTGTCGTAGTAATGGGGAAGTGCATTAAATGCGAATTAGCAGGAGTTAGAAATATTTTTCTTACTCCTGCTTTGAGGCTTTAAAGGCGAAAGACAGAAGGCTTGAGCTGGTGCCCCATTACAACGACAATGAAAAAATCCGCAAGAATTCGAAGTTGTCATCTTCATAGACAATTTTTTTGCTTCATAAATGGAAACTCTTGCAGAAAAAGTGTATACTAAATAGGTATGATTGTGAGGTGGCAAGATGGCCAATTATAGTTATCCAATTGATTTGGAATGGTCGCATGAAGAGATGAATAAAGTCATCAAACTTTGGAATGCGGTCGAAGAGGCTTATGAAAAAGGAATCCAAGTCGAGGCATTTAAAAAAGCCTACCAAGAATTTAAAACAGTAGTCCGTAGTATCGGTGAAGAGAAGAGACTCGGCCGTGAATTCGAGGAAGCATCTGGATATAGCCTTTATCGTGTTGTCCAAGCAAGTAAAAACGCATCAAAAATTATTCGTATGGAAGGATTGAAAAAATAATGGATTTATTAGCAACACACTTATTAGTAAATGACTGGATTATGGAGGCTGGACAAAAAATCCGTCACAGCTTTGGGGAACCATTAAAAGTAGATACAAAAACAAGCCGTAATGACTTAGTAACAAACGTGGATAAAGAAATCGAACAATTCTTTATCGCAAAAATTCGTGAACAATTCCCAACACACAAAATCATGGGCGAAGAAGGTTTTGGTGACGAATTAACTTCAATGGATGGTTACGTTTGGTTAATCGACCCAATCGATGGCACATTGAACTTCGTAAAACGTCAAGAAGACTTCGGTATTATGATTGCTTTATATAAAGATGGCGTAGGTCTATTAGGTTACATTTACGATGTAATGCGCGATCGCTTCGTATACGGTATTAAAGATTACGGTGCATATTGCAACGGTCGTCGTCTTTCAACTCCTGAAATCCACAGCATTGGCGACAGCTCAATCAACGTGAATGGATTTATGTTATTAGAAGCGACTGAAAAAGAAGCAGAAATGATTCGTAAAGCAATGGTTACTCGTACTTACGGTGCTTCTTCAATCGAGCATATCCAAGTGATTTTAGGAAAATCTGTAGCGTATGTTTCTACATTACTTGCTCCTTGGGATATCGCACCAGGGATGGTTATTGCTAAAGAATTAGGATTACACTACAGTACAGTGGATGGGAAAGAAGTAGACTTCTTAGTTCCGAACAAGAAGACAACAGGTGTTATCTGTTCTAAAGATATCGCTGACGAAATTATCGCAGCATTTAAATAAGAATGAGTGGAGGGGCGTAAGTGATTACGCCTCTTTCTTTTAAAGGAGAACGTATGAATATTGCAGTATATTGTGCGGCAAGCCAAAGTAATTGCCCTGCATTTGATAAGAAAACAGAAGAGTTAGGGAAGTGGATGGCTAAAAATCACCACACGCTCGTTTATGGTGGTGGAAATACGGGGCTCATGGGAGTCGTTGCGACTGCCGTGATGAACGCAGGAGGAGAGGTCATTGGCGTGATGCCGCAGTTCTTTGTAGACCGCGAGATTGCGAAACAAGATATCACGAAACTTCATATTGTCGATACGATGTCTGAGCGTAAAAATCAAATGATTGCTCTGAGTGAAGCGTATATTGCCCTTCCTGGTGGTCCTGGTACCCTTGAAGAAATCTCTGAGGTCGTTTCTTGGGTACGTGTAGGACAAACGGATGGTATATGTATCTTCTATAATATGGAAGGCTATTATGATCATTTAGAAGCCTTTTTCGACAAAATGGTGGAGGCAAGCTTACTAAGCGAAGAAGACAGAAGTCAAATTCATTTTGCAAAAAGTTTGTCGGAAATTGAAGCGATCGTTGGACTTTTATAAGGTTAAAGTTACGAGTTTATTTACTTAAGAACTAATTTTGTATTATGTATAATATACTTAGTAAATAAATTCGTTAAGAAGTAATGTTGTTATCCATCGGTAAATAGAAAGGGGAATGAGCTAATGATGAAGTCGTTAAGTAAGGTCTACCAGTATATGTCTTTTATCTGTTTATTGATTCAATTTCTTTTTTCAATCTATTTCTATAATCAAAGTGGTGTATTTTTTGAGGAAGGAGTACTAATACTGTTTCAATCCTTGACTGGACTGTTGGTGTTTGGAATAGTGCAACGTAGTAACAAGCAACACGATTGGCTAATTGGAGTAGGAGAAGCTTTAATCTTTCTTTTACTATTTTATCAAATCAATGCCAGTCATATTATGATTGTGGATGCATTTGTGGATAGTACCCTTCCACTTGACTTACAAGGAGCTTTTAGGATTTGTAGTAAACTAGTTCTTTTGATGATGGGGTGGAGTATTCTTCAACTATTGGTTCAGTTGGGGAGAATGTTCTGTGTAAAAAGGGTGACAACATAATAAATCGAATGTAGTTCTATTTTTGGAGTGGAAAACAAGCCGGAATGATACAAGTTCTGGGGGAAGTTCTACTCCGTTTTTTTGTTAGCGTAATAACCCTAATTTTGCTATAATAAAGGATATGAGTTAAAGGGAGGGCAACGAATGGAATTAGAAAAAACAACGCAAATGAACTTGCTTGTGGAGTTCTATGGCAGCCTTTTAACCGATAAACAACTCGAATATATGGAGCTCTATTATGGGGATGATTATTCGCTTGGTGAAATCGCCGAAGAATTTGACGTAAGCCGTCAAGCAGTATATGATAATATCCGCCGCTCGGCAAAGTTATTAGAAAACTACGAA
>JAGZLX010000007.1 GCA_018364485.1 Granulicatella adiacens | reverse complement strand
TGCTTCTCTTGTCTGAGGACCATTTTCTGACTCTTCTCTTCTGCGTTCTTGGCTTGGAGTTGCCTGAGCAACATTTCCTTGAACTTCTCTTGTGTTCTTTTCTTCAGTGACCACTTGTTTTTCTGTGGTTACTGCTTCTGTAGTTGGAGCTTGAGTTGTCTCTTGCTTTTTTTCGGCGACTGCTTTCTTTTCAGCACTACTTGAAGGAGTTGACGAATTTGTTGGCGCACTTGTTTGTACTTCTACGACTTGAGTCACTTTTTGCATCGGACTCATCGCTTGTGAAATACCATAAACACCTGCTAGCATCGCTAAAGATAGGCCTAACGTAATTCCCAATTGACTCGCTAAACCTAATGATTTAAAACCTTCTTGTATTTTCACTAAAAATGCTTTCATCGTCCATCCCCTTTCTCCTTTTATTTTTATTCAAACTATTATACCATATTTTTTCACATTTGTAGAATGAAAAATATATATTATCACAAATTTAATTATTATTGCAACAGTATCTAGCAACTTTGTTTGTGAAAAGTTATTAACAAAAATTTCACAATTTATTCTGCCTATTTTTATGCACTTACATTATATATGAAAATTGTTTCAATTGCCAGACAATTCCACTACAAAGGCTTGCCATGGAGAAAGTTTGTAAGCGTGTAAATCTGTAATCTCATCTTCTGTATTAGTCACCAAAACCTTATTAAATCGGGCATCTACAGAGATTTCTTCCTCAAAATCAGATAAATTCACAACCGTCAACCATCTTTCTTCCCCAAGCGTGCGATAATATGCGAACACATTAGAATGAGTCTCAAGTAACTCATAATCACCCCAAACCACGATTGGATGATCTTTTCTAAGTTGAATGAGTTTTCGATACGTATGGAATACAGAGTCTGGATTTTGGAGTTCCGCCTCTACGTTAATCTCTTTGTAATTTGGATTGAGAGCTAACCAAGGTGTCCCCGTCGTAAATCCCCCATTGGCTTCGGCAGTCCACGGAATTGGTCTACGCGCATTGTCTCTCCCCTTTGCATTTAGAGACTCCATAATCGACTCGACACTAAATCCTCTTGAGACGCGATCATGATACATATTGATGGACTCGATATCATCCAACTCTTCTATGCTAGAGACTGGCGTATTCGTCAATCCAAGTTCTTCCCCTTGGTAAATATAAGGCGTTCCTTTCATCATATGTAATAAAATGGCGAATGCCTTAGCACTGCGTACTCGATATTCCTTATCATTTCCCCAGCGTGACACGATTCTTGGCAAATCATGGTTATTCCAGAACAGTGAATTCCAACCTTCCTCGCCAAGTTCTGTTTGCCATTTCGAGAGAACGGCTTTTAACTCCGTCACATCGAGCGGTTTTAGGTCCCATTTTTCTTTTCCCGGTTCATTGTCTAAGAGTGAATGTTCAAATTGGAAGACCATCGATAATTCATGACGTTCTGGGTTTGAATAGAGTTTCGCGATTTCTGGTGTCGCTCCCCATGTTTCCCCAACCGTCAATAAATCTTTATCTCCGAAGGTCGCCTTATTCATTTCTTGTAAATATTCATGCAATTTTGGTCCGTTTGAAGTAATCCCTTCTAATGGAATTTTCCCAATTAAATCAATTACGTCCATACGGAATCCGCCAACACCCTTGTCAATCCAGAAATTCATCATGTCATAAACTTCATGACGCACTTTTTCATTTTCCCAGTTCAAATCAGGTTGTCTTTGACTAAATAAATGCAAGAAATATTGACCACTGGCTTCATCGTATTTCCATGCACTACCCAAAAATACTGACTGTAAATCTGTGGGTGCTCCGCCATCTTCAGCAGGGTCCGCCCACACATAGTAATCACGGTACGGATTGTCTTTTCCTTTTCTTGACTCGATAAACCAATGATGTTCATCAGACGTATGGTTCACGACAAGGTCCATCACAATTTTAATCTCGCGTTTATCGGCTTCGGCAATCAATTCTTCCATATCTGCCATCGTTCCGAACTCGTCCATGATATCTTCATAGTCCGAGATATCATAGCCATTATCATCATTTGGCGACTTGTATACTGGAGAGAGCCAAATCGCTCCAATTCCCAGCGTGTGTAAATAATCGAGCTTCTCGATAATCCCTCTTAAATCGCCAATCCCATCTCCGTTTGAATCCTTAAAACTACGTGGATAAATTTGATAAACGACAACTTCTTGCCACCAATGTTTTTCCATAACAATCTCTCTTTTCTATTGCGATAGTGATTACACCTCCATGATAGCCCTAAATCCGCATAAATACTATATGCTTTTCGAATACTATTCCATTAAATTTGTATGACAAAAGTCAAAATAAAAAGGAGAAAAAACAGAAATTCTGCTCTTTCTCCACTTCTTAAATAAATCCTGCAAAAATTTGTGTGCCAATGAGAGTAATCATTCCCGAAATTACGATGGATAAACCACTCATCGCACCTTCGACTTCCCCTAATTGCATGGCACGTGCTGTCCCAATCGCATGGGAAGACGTTCCAATCGCAATCCCTTTTGCGACCGGATGCGTAATTCCTGTTACTTTACAGATAATTTCACAGAACATATTTCCTAGAACCCCTGTCAGGATAATCACCGCCACGGTAATCGTCACATAGCCACCTGTCTCTTGAGACAAGCCCATTCCAATGGCAGTCGTAATTGATTTTGGCAATAAGGTTACGTATTCTTCGTGCGTTAATTGGAAAAGCAATGATAACACCCAAACCGTAAATAGACTCGTCAATACCCCTGCACTAATTCCTGCAAAGATGGCGCCTTTATGCTTTTTCAATTGTTCGATTTGTTGATACAACGGAATCGCTAAGCAAACCGTTGCTGGCGTTAAGAGATAGCTTAAGCTATCCGCACTCGCATAATAGCTATCGTAGTCGATATTAAAGACATTTAATACGATAATGACGAAAATAATCGCTACAAGTAGCGGATTGAAGATTGGCCATTTATAACGGTCACGTAAAAATACACCAATTTCAAAACCGATAATACTAATCACGAGCCCGATTGTCGCTGTATTAAGAACGAGTTGATTCACCATCTTGGGCTCCTTTCTCGAGAACGTATTGCGTTACTTTTCCCGAAACAATCATCACTACAAATGTTGTAATAATCGTAATGATAGATACTGGCAGAATAATACGATGCAATTGATCCCATGATTCGATAATTCCTACGGCAGCTGGGATAAACATTAACGACATAATCTCGATTAAAAACGTCCCTGCTTGGTACACTTTTTCAATTTTAACAATACCCGTCATTAATAAAGTCATCATTAAGACAAGTCCATAGATGCTTGCTGGAATTGGAAGGGGGATGTAATATTTCATGATTTCACCAATACAGGTCACAATCATAATCCAGCCAAACTGCTTAAAATATTTCATTAGATCTCCTTTAGTAAAAAACACCCCATTCAAGCCATGCTCGAATCGCGTGCAGGTCTCTTTCGTCTATAACATTCAGTCTGGAAAAGCTCTCTCTTCCAACTTGCCCTCATAGTATATTCAAATGTACGGAAAGTCAACTACAACCCTGTGAACATTTGTTACTTTTAGTGTTCTAAATCTGTCCTGTTTACGTGAATCACTTTTCGCAATTATCATATATGATAATTATCAAATATGATAATTGCGGTTAAATAAAAAGCACCCCGTCTAAGGCGAACCTTAAACGGGGCACTAAATTCAATATTAGTCTAAGTTTTTCATTGTTGGGAATAATAGGACGTTACGGATTGATTGGCTGTTTGTAAGTAACATAACTAAACGGTCAATTCCGATACCTACCCCACCTGTTGGAGATAAACCATATTCCAACGCTTGGATGAAGTCTTCATCGTGTGGATGCGCTTCGTCGTTCCCAGCAGATTTTTCTTCTACTTGTTTCATGAAACGTTCACGTTGATCGATTGGGTCTGTTAACTCCGTGAAGCCATTTCCGTACTCTTTTGTACAGATGAAGCATTCGAAACGATCTGTGAAGCGTGGGTCTTCATCGTTTTTACGAGCTAATGGAGATACTTCCACTGGATGTCCGAAGATGAAGGTTGGTTGAATTAATGTTTCTTCAACGAATGTTTCGAAGAATTCGTTCACGATATGTCCGAATGTCATTGAATCTTCGACTTTCACGCCTTTTTCTTTCGCGATAGCGCGTGCTTCTTCGTCTGTCATATGTGGCCAGAAGTCAACACCTGTTACTTCTTTAATCGCATCGACCATATGAATTCTCTTCCATGGAGCTTTTAATTCTACTTCATGTTCGCCATAAGGAACTAATGTTGTTCCTAATACTCTCTTGGCAACGTCTGAGATGATTCCTTCTGTTAAATCCATAACATCTTTGTAGTCTGTGTAAGCTGTATAGATTTCGATTGAAGTAAATTCAGGGTTATGAGTTGTATCGATACCTTCATTACGGAAAACACGGCCGATTTCGTATACGCGTTCCATCCCACCAACGACTAAACGTTTTAAGTGTAATTCTGTAGCGATACGCATGTATAATTCCATATCTAACGCATTGTGGTGTGTGATAAATGGACGAGCATTTGCCCCACCAGCTAATGTGTGTAGTACTGGAGTTTCAACTTCTAAGTAATCGCGCTCGTCTAAGTAACGACGGATTTCACGAATAATTTTACTACGGGTTACGAAACGGTCGAAGCTCTCACGGTTACTAATTAAGTCTAAGTAACGTTGACGGTATTGTTGTTCTACGTTTGTTAATCCGTGATATTTATCAGGAAGTGGACGAAGTGCTTTTGTTAAATGAACGAATTGTTCTGCTTTAACAGATAACTCACCAGTGTTTGTGACCATAACAGTCCCTACAACACCAACGATGTCTCCTAAGTCAGCTTTTGTGAAGACTTCGTACGCATCATCTCCAACAGCATCTTTACGTACGTAAATTTGGATTTGGCCTTTGCCGTCTTGGATGTGGGCAAAACCAGCTTTCCCTTTTCCACGTTTTGTCATCAACCGTCCAGCAATTTGAACGGTTACAGGCTCTTGTTCGCTAAGAGATTCCTTTGTAGCTCCTTCAAATTGGTTGTGGATTTCTTCAGTTGTATTTTTTTGTTTGAAGCCAGTACCGAAAGGATCGATTCCTTTTTCGCGTAATTGACTCATTTTTTCACGACGAACTTGTAATTGGTCATTTAATGTTTCTTGTGTTTCTACTTCGAAAGACACGTTTGTTCCTCCTTTGAACGCTGCTTGTTCTTCATAACTCTCCTTATTGTACCAAAAGAAGAGGCTTTATTGAAAGTATTTCAAGACTTTTTGCTTAAATTTCTGCCAAGCGTTGTTTTTGACGTTCTTCACGTTCTAAATGTTCTACCACGAATTGGTCTAATAACGCTTCTACGGTTTGTAAATTCTCCGCTTCGTTAATGGCTACTTTTGTTTTAGAGGCACGTGGCACTCCTTTTAAGTAGTAACCTGCTAATTTACGGAATTCTTTCGTTGCGACTGCTTCGCCTTTAAGGTTGGCAAGTCGTTGTAAGTGTAATTTCGCAATTTCGATTTTCTCTGGAACGGTATTTTCAGGAAGCAATTCTCCTGTTTCTAAATAATGAACCGTTTGACGAATCATCCAAGGGTTCGCCAAGGCTGCACGCCCAATCATAACGCCGTCCACGCCTGCAATATCAATCATGCGTTTGGCATCTTCTGGGCTTCGAACATCTCCGTTTCCGATTAAAGGAATACGCGTTAAGTTCTTCTTCACTTCGCCAAGGATTTCCCAGTCGGCTTTTCCGTCATACATTTGAACACGAGTACGACCATGCATCGCAACAGCGCTAGCACCGGCACGTTCTGCAGCAAGGGCATTCTCCACCGCATATAAATGCTCGTGGTCCCATCCTGTACGCATTTTCACGGTTACAGGTTTATCGACTGCGTCTACTACTGCCGCTACCATTTCGTATACTTTATTTGGATCGAGTAACCATTTCGCGCCGGCTTCTGCCTTAATGACTTTGTTTACAGGGCATCCCATGTTGATATCGATAATCGCCGCTTCTGTATTCTCAGCTACGTATTTGGCCGCTTCAACTAAAGTATCTTTGTTACCACCCATGATTTGAACGCTGAGTGGATACTCGTTTGGCTCGATATGAAGCATGCTTAGTGTTTTCTCATTACGAAATTGAATCCCTTTGTCGCTGATCATTTCGCAAACGACTAAACCGGCACCGAATTCTTTTACAGTGACACGGAAAGCAGAGTTCGAAATCCCAGCCATTGGGGCCACAACTACGCTATTATCAATTTGAATATCTCCAATTTTGAAACTCATCTTAATCTCCTTTTTCAATCTTTGAATCGTCTATTAAGTGAACGACTTTTTCTAACTCAATCGAAAAGCACGAGCTGCATCACCAATAGTGAGTGCGACTCGTGCGCTAAGTTCACTTATTTCTTGCCGGATTATTGTACCATAACCCGCGGCTTCTTGCATTTGATTCCCCTTAATAAAAGAGTCTCATTGAAAGCAGCCAGAACATAATGAGGAATCCGCCTGTTAAGAACAACTGCCATCCCGTTTCTTTCACTGTTTTTAGTTGAAATGAAATCCAACTAAACAATGAGAAACTGAGAAGGAACCCCACTTCCGCCACTGCTATAATAGACAGCATCACAAGGAGTAGTTGTTCCCCTGCTAAGAAAAAGTTGTACGTTCCTAACATCGCCACAAAGAAAAGGGCCCACGAAATCCACATCAAGACAGTAGCGACTTTATGCATTTTTACTAATCCTGGTTGTTTTTCAAAACTTCGTGCTTCCATTAACCTCTCCCTCCTAAACCTTTTTTATCAATATCTAATGACTCCAGTGAAGAGCAATAGCAAAAAGGTGAGCCAAGCACCTGTAAGAAGTAGCTGCCACCAAGTATCTTTAACCGATTTTTCTTCGAGTGCAATAAAAACATACATCATGAAACTCACAAACGTCATAATCATGAAAATCGGCATGATGAAGATGGCAATCAACAGGCCTCCTGGAACACCACGACTGGTCATGAAAATCCATTGTGGCACTAATCCTAGCCACATCAAGACTTCTGCAATACTTTTTGTTTTCTCTAGTTTCATTAAAAACCTCCAACCATTATCGAATATTTTGTTTCTGAAGTTGTTTGGCAATTGACCTTGGAGCTAGCGAGAATAAACAAACGACCATTCCAAACAAGAGCACCACTAATCCAATCACTTCAAAAACGCTATTAAACTGCGAGAACACTCCAATCATGAATGCAAAAATAATGATAGAAACTCCAACCTTCCGAACAGCCTTTGCGGTTGCTCTGTAATAGTCTTCAATTGTTTCAGGAGTAGCCGATGTATGTTGCAACTTCACAAGTTCCTGATGCGTTTTTCTCCAATAATTCATCCCCATCCAGAAGATTCCGCCGATGGTCATCGCTGAAAATAGCAATAAAATAGCTGCACCAATTTCGTCCATATTTTCAATAGTTTTTACAGATGAATCCATCTCATCAAACGTCACTAGTGTAACCACCGAACAAATAAATGAGATAAGGGTAAACCACCCTGCTTTGTTTGACACTTTTTGTTCCATACAACCCTCCTATGTTAGATTCAGTATAAACAAAAATGAGCCGAGACCATAGCCTCGGCTCATTTATTTTAACAATTCTTTATTAATCTAAAATAGTAAATTTCTCGATAAACAACGGACTCACTGAGCGGTTTTCGTGAATACGACGAATTGCTTCCGCCATTAATTGGTCCACGCTGATTTGAACAATCTTGCCACCTGTTTTTTCTTCAGGAACTTCGATTGAGTCTGTTACAACTACTTCTTTAATCACTGAGTTGTTGATACGTTCTAACGCTGGGCCAGATAATACGGCGTGCGTACAGCAAGCGTACACTTCTTCAGCACCTGCATCTTTGATTGCTTGTGCAGCAAGAGTGATTGTTCCAGCTGTATCAATCATGTCATCGATTAATACGGCAACTTTTCCTTTTACTTCACCGATGATGTTCATGACTTCTGCCACGTTTGCTTTTGGACGACGTTTATCAACAATCGCGATTGGCGCATGTAAGAACTCAGCCATTTTACGAGCACGAGTTACCCCACCGTGGTCAGGAGATACAACAACGATATCTTTATCTTTGAAGTTGTTTTCTAAGAAGTGGTTCGCAAGAAGTGGAGCTCCTAATAAGTGGTCCACTGGAATGTCGAAGAACCCTTGGATTTGGGCAGCGTGTAAATCAAGTGTTAACACACGGTCTGCACCGGCTTGAGTAATCATGTTTGCAACTAATTTTGCTGTGATTGGTTCACGAGATTGTGCTTTACGATCTTGACGAGCGTATCCATAGTAAGGAATAACAACGTTAATTGTTTTTGCACTCGCACGGCGTAATGCATCCACCATGATTAATAACTCCATTAAGTTATCATTTACTGGATAAGAAGTTGATTGAACGATATACACATGGCAGCCACGTACACTTTCATCGATATTGATTTTGATTTCGCCATCGCTGAATTGAGTGACAGAAACTTTACCAAGTTCTAAACCGACTTCTTCAGCAATCTTTGCCGCTAAAGGACGATTTGAGCTTAAAGCGAATATTTTTAAATTAGGATCGGAATAATGTTCCACAATGATAACCCCCGAAGTTTATTTTATAGTACTATCATACCGTTTTTTATTTAATTTTTGAATATTTTTGCTAAAAATTTTTGGAAAAATTTTTAGTCTTTTTGAGCAGATGGTAATTTCGAAGCGTAATCTTCTTTATTTACTTGACGGCTACGTGCAATCGCAAGTGCTCCAGCTGGTACATCTTTAGTAATCGTTGACCCTGCAGCGATAAATACATCATCGCCAACTGTAACTGGCGCAACGATATTCGCATTACATCCGATAAATACATGGCTACCGATTGTCGCACGGTGTTTATTTTTACCATCGTAGTTGACAAACACAGTTCCGCAACCAACGTTAATATCTTCGCCAAGGTCGGCATCCCCGATGTATGTTAAGTGACCTACTTTCGTATCGGCACCTAGCGTTGAGTTCTTCACTTCTACAAAGTTCCCCACATGAACGCGTTCGCCTAATACAGCATTTGGACGTAAGTGTGCAAATGGACCTGCGTTGCTATCCACTTTCATATGAGATTCTTCGATGTTCGCTGCTACAAGACGAACGCCGTCTTCTAACACGCTATCACGAACTACGCTGTGCGCTCCGATGAAGCAGTTTGAACCGATGACTGTTTTGCCTTTTAAGACAACACCTGGTTCAATCACAGTGTCCGCACCGATTTGAACAGTTGATTCGATATACGTTGCTTCTGGGTCGATTAAAGTAACCCCGTTGCGCATGTGTTCTTCATTGATACGAAGACGCATGTATTTTTCAGCTTTAGAAAGAGCTACACGGTCATTCACGCCCATTCCTTCGTCGAAATCTTTCATTGGGTAAGCAGAAACCACTTCTCCACGTTTCTTCAAGATTTCTAATACGTCTGGTAAGTAGTACTCGCCTTGAGCGTTGTCGTTACCAACTTCGTGTAAAGCACTGAAAAGAGCTACGTTATCGAAGCAGTAAGTTCCTGTGTTGATTTCTTTGACTTGTTGTTCTTCAGGAGTGGCGTCTTTTTGTTCCACGTTTTTAAGAACAGAACCGTCCGTATCGCGAATCACACGGCCGTATCCTGTTGGATTTTCGGCAATGGCTGTAAGAATCGTTGCTTTCGCGCCTGTACGTTCATGTTCTTCCATTAAAGCAGAAAGAGTTTCGCTTGTTAATAATGGAGTGTCTCCACAGATAACGATCGTTGTTCCTTCTTTTCCTTTTAGAAGAGATTCTGCTTGTAACACCGCATGTCCTGTTCCTAATTGTTCTGCTTGAACGGCATAAGAAACACGGTCTCCAAGATGGTTTTGTACCATTTCTGCACCATGTCCAACAATCGCTACGATTTCAGTAGCTCCAGTTTTTTCAACTTGGTCTACAACGTGCTCTACCATTGGTTTTCCGCAAACGGGATGCATTACTTTGTAAAGGGAAGATTTCATACGAGTTCCTTTACCCGCGGCTAAAATAATTCCGAATTTTTGTTTCATAATAAGCTCCTTGCTCTTTGAATTTCTACCTTCTAATAGTATAGTACCACGCTGTTTTTTTCAAGAAATCACTGGCTATAACTAGTTTTGAAAAATAAAAAAGGACTCCCAGCTTTTCAGCCGGGAAGTCTCTTTAACCAATAATCGTTTGAATAATTGGAATGACGATGACAAATAATACTGTACTTAAAGTGACAATATTCGTTGAAAATTCGACATCTCCATCCCCTTGGTTCGCTAAAATTGGTAGTACGGCTAAGGCTGGCGTTGCAGACTGAATCATAAACGTTTGATATTCCGCAGTAACCATTCCTGGTGCCATCAATTTAAGAACCGCAAACATTAATACTGGGGCAACGATAAAACGCCCTACTAATGCTACGATACTGTCCTTATCAAATCGAATCGTCTTTATACCTGCTTTAGCTAATACAATCCCAATGTATACAAGTGATAATGGAGTTGTTAATCCTCCTACATAGCCTAATGTACTTGATACGAAATTAGGAAGTGGAATATTAATAACTAAGAACACTACTGAAACGATAAATCCAAGTAACGGAGCAGGAAGTAATTTCTTCCAATCGAAATGAGATTCTTGTTTCTTCTTTCCACTTTTACTATCGCTTGTCATTAAAAAGACACCTAATGTCCAAGTAGAAATCGTATTCGTAATATAGTAAATCAAGAAGTATGCTAATGCATCATCACCGAATAATGCGATGTTTAGAGGCAATCCAATAAAGATCGTATTCGCATTGACGAATGTATTAATGACTGTCCCTCTTCGACCTGGAGCTACTTTAAAAGCTTTGACACTTAAAAATGCCACAATATATCCAAGCGCGAAAGCAACAAATGTATAGATGAGTCCTCCTGATAAGCTAATCAATTTTTCTAGTGTTAAATATTTTAACACGGAAACAAAAATTGATACTGGCATTGCTACATTCATAATTAATTTAGACAAATCATTGCCAAAATCATTATGGAACCAGCCTCTTACTTGTAGGAAATATCCAAGCACAATCAGTGCAATAATTGGAATAATGGACTCAAGAGATGTTAGAAATAACATCCGCATCGCCTCCTAATATTTTGGTGTCCATCTGAAGTCACGAACAGCTTTTTCCATATCTTGTTCAGCTGCGCGTGCTAGACCTTGTTCTTGAGCTTTTTTAGCGACTGCCGTTGCCACTTTCAATGACACTTCTGCCACATATTTGAATGGAGGTAATACAGGTGCGCCTGGTTTTGTAATATCCACAATACCGCTTAAGGCATGCGCTGCAGCCCCAATCATTTCGTCTGTTAATAGACTCGCTTCTGAAGCAAGCATTCCTAATCCAAGACCTGGGTAGATTAACGCATTGTTCGCTTGTCCGATAACATAATTCACACCGTTGTACTCAATGTCGTCTGAAGGAATTCCTGTTGCAACGAACGCTTTTCCGTTTGACCATTCGATGAGGTCTTTAGCTGTTGCTTCTGCTAATTTTGTTGGGTTAGACAATGGGAAAATGACAGGACGCTCTGCATTTTCACACATCGCTTCTACAACTTCTTTTGTAAATGTATTCGGTTGAGTTGAAGTTCCCACTAAGATAGTTGGTTTCACAGTTTTCACTACTTCTAATAAATCTGTTAATTTATCTGCGTTAGTAAAATCGCTACGTTTTTTCGCAAATGGTCGTTGTTCAGGTGTTAAATCGTCCATATCATCGAATAACAATCCTTGTTTATCCACCATGAAGAAACGTTTATAGGCTTCTTCTTCGCTTAGACCGTCGACAACCATTTCACGAAGAACACGAGAAGCAATCCCTGCCCCTGCAGTTCCCCCACCGTAGCATAAGTACACTTGGTCTGTTAGTTTTTCACCAGCGATATCCATTGCGGCAAACACGCCACCAAGTGTCACGATTCCTGTACCTTGAATATCATCGTTGAAAGTTGGAATTTGAGTTTTGTATTTGTTTAAGATATTCGCCGCATTGCCACGTCCGAAGTCTTCCCAGTGTAAATATAATTTAGGGAAGAGACGTTCTGCTGTTTCAACGAATTGGTCGATAAAGGCATAATAACGGTCACCACGCACACGTTCATGACGATTTCCTAAATAATTTGGATCCTCTAATAAACTTTGGCGGTTTGTTCCGGCATCAATCACTAGTGGAAGAACACTTGCAGGGTCGATTCCGGCTGCTCCTGTATAGACCATTAATTTACCAACAGAGATATCCACCCCGTTTGTACCCCAGTCACCGATTCCAAGAATTCCTTCAGCATCTGTCACAACGATTAAACGAATATCACGGTCACCTGCCGCATTCTTCAAGGTTGCTTCGATATTTTCTGGATGGTTGATGTCTAAGTATGCTGCATATTGTGGATCTACAAAGAGTTCGCTGTAGTTTTCAATCGTGTCTGCAATTGTTGGGTCATACACGATTGGGTTGAACTCCTCTAAGTGTTGTGAGAATAAATAGTAGAATAAAGTACGGTTTGTATTGAAGATTTCCATTAAGAAAAGACGTTTTTCAAGATCGTTTGCTTTTTGGTGCATATGTGCATAGGTTTGCGCCGCTTGTTCTTCTAAAGTTTGAACGTACGGTGGTAATAATCCGACCAATCCTAATTCTTGACGTTCTTCTTGTGTAAATGCTGTCCCTTTATTTTTGAAAGGGTTGTTTAAAATTTCGTGTCCACGCATGGTGACTCCTCCTTAAATGGTTGTTGATGAAACTGTACTATATACTCAGGTGTAAAGTCGTTCATCTGTCTAGGTGAGTATATAAATAAAAAAGCCTTCTATTCTCTAGAAGACTCGACATAGACAGATTTCAAGTGTTCGTCTTCTAAAGGAACTATCATTATCGCCTTTGGTAAGCAAACACCTTCTTTCAATTTTACATTGATGCTCGATTGTATATTCTCAAAACGAATGAGAATTTCGATATAATTCATTATATCACTAATTTCACAATAAGTATATAAACGAAATTAATTCTATTCACCATAAAAAGTTATATCAATCGTTCAGCCTTCTTTACGATTGACATTTTAAAAAATAACTTATAGCATAGTCAAACAGAGGTCAGGTTATAAAAAAATTATATATGAGGATGAGCAACCATGAAACTGCAACAACTGAAGTACTTTAACGAATTATGCCGTTTAAAATCATTTTCGAAAGTAGCTTCCAAATTCAAAGTAAGCCAACCAACCGTCAGCTACGCCATCAAAGGGTTAGAAGATACACTCGGCGTTCAGCTCATTGTTAGAGATCAATCCCATTCAAAAATTTCCCTCACAAAAGAAGGGCAAATTTTCAGACAATTTTCTCAAAACGCCTTGCAACAACTTGAAATGGGAAAGGCTGCCCTAAAAGCCTCCAATAATAGCCGTGTAAAGATTGGAATTACTGCCGCTCTTTCTCGATTCTTCGATTTGACCCAACATTTGTCTTCACTCGAACAGATTTTTGGTACAGAAATCATCTTACTGGAAGATGGTTCTAAAGAAATTACGAAGAAGATTGCATCAAACCAACTAGATATTGCTTTATTCGGAACCTGCAAAGAAGTAACTAGTTCGCAACATGATTTGAAAAAAATCGCAACCTTCCCTTTTAAATTGGCAGTGTCTAAAGATCATCCATTGGCAAAAGCATCGCATGTTCACCTTTCTCAAGTAGAACAAGAAGAATTCATTCTTTTTAACGAACACTTTGTTCACAATGAAGTATTCTGGCGGTTTATGAATGCGTATGGAATCGTTCCAAACATTTTAGCCGAGGTCAGCGATATTCATGGATTTGAAAACTTTATCAAGCAAAAAAATACGGTAGGTCTTCTCGTGGACTTCTTGAAACTTAACGGTATTCAATTAATTGAACTAGACGAGACAGAGCCTGTCCAATTCTATTTATACTTAGCTAAACAAAAAGGCGGAAAAATCACTGACAAGAAATTCAAACAAATTGAAACCTATATTCTTGAACAAATTCAATTCCTTAAAAAATAGTAAAAGGCGTCTACTTAGACGCCTTTTTTAATGTATATAACTTCCCTTTTGTGCTTCCGCTTGAAGTCAGTAACCCAACTTCCACGAAGAACGATAAATAACGTCGGACAGTTGCGGCACTAAGCCCAATGAGTTCTTGTGTCTGCTGGTTGCCGATATTTCCATACTGCTCTAGATAAGCCTTCACTTGTTCAAAGACTTCTCGCTCTTTTGGTTTTAACGAAGGCAAGACGACATACTCAGCACTCACTTCTTCGATGCGGTCTTGTACTTTCACTTCTTCAAGAGTTTCCAAAATCACTTCAAGCATAAACTCGACAAAAACTGTCGCATCATTTTCCTTGTTACTGATGGCGAGTGCGTCATAATAGCCTTGTTGATGGGCATGAATCACTGACTCAATCGGGAGCCATTCGAATAACGGATTCCACCGGCTTAAGATAAGGCTTTGCCATAAGCGCCCCATGCGACCGTTCCCGTCTTCAAATGGATGAATGATTTCCAATTCAAAATGAACGAGACACGATTTCACTAAAGCAAGCAAATCACTGTCCTTAGCCCAAGAAAACAATTCTCCCACAAGACTTGGAACAAACTGCGGACGTGCGCCCACATGAACCACCCGCCCACTCGCATCATAAACGCCAACATCACTCAAGCGAAACTGTCCCGGATGCTTCACAAGGCAGTGCGTTAACAAGTGGTGTGCCTCCAAGAAATCCTCCACACTATACGCGTCCATAGAAAAGACACGTTCATACGCCTCATACGCATTTTGTACCTCATGAATTTCCTTTGGTGGGCCAAGCACCCTGCGTCCCTCGATAATATCTGTCACCTGTTCCAGCGTCAGGCTATTATTTTCAATCGCAAGGGAGGACTGAATCGAACGAATTCGATTTTCCTTGCGCAGTAATAGCGGACGTTTCTCGATGGAATATTTCGTCAGGAGTTCCGCAATATTGTGCACCAGCCCTAACATCTTTTCTGTAATTTGAAAATTTACTTGCATCCGTCTCACCTCTCTTTTCTTTATTGTACTGGTACTTTTTTATCAAATCAAGCGAATTATGAGCGAAAAGTGAGCGGAAAAGTTGAGTTTCCCTATTGATTTATTGTATACACAGAACTATACTACTGTATATACAGTAAACAAAAGGAGAGTTTTATTCTGATGAAAAATGTTCGTTTTATGACACTAACCGCACTATTAACCGCGATTGCCATCTTCATTCCTATCGCGATGCCATTAAAATTGGTGATTCCACCTGCTTCGTATACACTCGGAAGCCACGTTGCAATCTTTATCGCGATGTTTATCAATCCGTGGATGGCCATCTTCGTCGTTCTAGGATCCTCTTATGGATTCTTTATTTCCGGGGCGTACCCACTCGTGATTGTCTTCCGCGCGCTATCGCATATTATTTTTGCGACACTCGGAGCCTTTTTCCTACAAAAATATCCAAAGACTCTTGAAAACCGCAAAGCGTCATGGATTTTCAACTTTGTTCTCGCACTCATTCACGCAGTCGGCGAAGTATTAGCCTGCGTGCTCTTCTACTCCGTTTCAGGGACGGATCTTCAAAGCATGTTTTACGTCCTCTTCGTCCTAGTCGGATTTGGTACAGTGATTCACAGTATGGTAGACTATGAATTAGCACTAGCGGTGTATAAAGTTTTACAAAAAAGACGTTAAAAGAGGGACACTATGCCAAAAGAACGAAAAGCTGAACTACTAAAACTACTGAAAAACGCGCCAAAGCCACTCAACGGTCAAAGCCTGGCGGAACATTTCCACGTGACACGACAAATTATCGTGCAAGACATCGCACTTCTACGCGCTGATGGAGCCACGATTCTATCGACGAACCGCGGATATGTATACAAGGAGCAAGAGAGTTCGCCGTACGTTCATCGCCTCTTCAAGGTCAAACACGATACCGAGGCTATCGAGAGTGAACTTCTAGCCATTGTCGATAATGGAGGTCGTGTCCAAAATATTCAAATCGACCATCCCGTCTACGGTGAAATCCAAACGCTCGTGAAGCTCACGTGTCGCCGTGACGTTGAGCACTTCTTGGAGCAAATCCACCAATCGGACTTCCGCCCACTATCGTCTCTAACAGACGGTGTGCATTATCATCTAGTTGAAGCCGAAAACCAACAAGACCTCGACTATATCGAAGACGCCCTCAACAAATTAGGGTATTTAGTGAAAGAAGATTAAACGAAAGGACCTAGCATTTCATTTTGCTAGGTCCTATTTTTTTTACAGATTATATTTTTCTTTTAATTGCAAGAGTGCCTCTTTCCCATCTAGCACACGACCTTCTTTAACATCTTCGAGCGCTTCGTTTAGTAGGCAAGCTTCTTCATATTGTCTTTCTGCTTCAAAATCTGTCATCGGAATATCCTTCATTTTTTATTCCTCCTTTTTATTGGTCTACTAATTGTACCACACCTTTTCTAGAACTACACTTTTCCTCCACACCAAAAAAGACCTGGCATTTCTGCCAGGTCTATGAAGCTTTGTCTAGTTTTGATTACGCTTCTTCTTTTCCTTTTTTGAGGAATAATGCGCCTAGTGCGAGGCTGAGGCTTGCTACAAAGAGTGCTGCACTTGCATCCGCAGTTCCTGTTGCTGGAAGTTCGTTAGAGGCAACAGTGGCTTGTGGAGCTGGGTTAGCCATTGGTTTTTCTCCTGCTTGAGCAGCGGCCACTTGTTCTCCAGGCATTGGGTTTGCCGGAGCACTTGGAGCAGCTGGTGTAGCTGGAGTGCTTGGAGTTGCTGGCGTTACTGGCGCAGCTGGAGTCGTTGGCGTTGTTGGTTCCGCAACAGCGACTTCTCCTTTATACACAACCGCATAAATACTGAAGTGAGTCGTTCCAAAGACCACTTTGCCGCCTTCTTGTGTAAATGGAAGACTTTCGAGTGTCTTCGTTGGAGTAATGTAGTACACCTTATCGACTTCTCCGCCTTCTTTCGCTGGCAAGCTGACTAATACGGCTGCTTTTGGTTGAACGGAATGGCCGTCTTTATCCAACAAGCGGATATCGTACGCATCATAGTTCTTTCCTTGAAGCGTTTGGTCTGGCACCTTTTGTACCACCACATTCGCCACTTGTTCCAAGTCCGCTACCTTACCTGCGATTTTCACGCCTGTTGCAGTATCTTCTAATACGCGTTTTGCCACGTCTGTCGCAATCGGTGTTAATGGCGTTGCTGGTTTTTCAGGTTCTTCTGGTTGAATTTCATCTTCTGTGACTTCTTTTGTGAAAGTTGATAATTCGTAGAACTCTGCAGGTCCACCGTCCCAAGCGACTTTCACATCAAGGATACGAGGATTTTCTCCAGGAAGTGCGAAAGTTTGGAAGCTTGATTTCACTTTACCAAGGTTCTTCCATACCGATTCGCCAGCTTCGTTTAGCGTACGCACACTGACTTTCACGGTCGTACCAGTTGGCACATCCGCAATTAATCGAACATGGTTAGCCGCAGTGTCTTCTGACAAGTGGTATACAAGTTCGCCTTTATTTTCTGTTGTCGCATAGCTTGTTAAGACATTGCCGTCCGCCATACTCTTCTTCAAGTTATCATGATCTTCAGCGCCCGTTCCTGTCACCGTTGGATTATTTTCAGGATTGATAAATTCTCCATCGTTAATGACGATTTCGCTAAATCCAACAAAGCGTGCGTTATATTCTGCTGTAAAGAGCACACGCATGAATTTCGCCGTTACTGGAGTTTCAAGAGTTCCTTCAATATAACGGTTGCCTGGGTTTGACGCATCATGAGTCCAGCCGTCTGTTAATGAATCGTCGTGAATTTCATTTTCCACGCCGTCCCCGACTGTCACAACATCCGTCCAGTTCTTGCCGTCTTCACTCACTTGAATCTTACCGTCACGTAAATAGTTGCGTTCTGCATCTTGGATATACGCGCGAATCTTCTTCACTTGGCGAGTCGTTCCGAGTTTCATCACGATTTCTCCGTTTTTATGTTGGTAATCCGAGAATTCGACAAAGTTATTCAAATCACCGTCGAATAATTGGCCAAGGTTATGCACACGACGAACGTCATTCGCACCATAGTATTGGTGAATACCCATCGTTGTTGATTGCAGTTCGGTTGGATCCACTTCTTGTGTTTTCACAACTAATGTACCTGCAGGAAGTGCTTGGTCTTTATCCGTCTTATTCACAATACGAACGTAACGCACCAACGCATGTTCAGGAAGTTGGTCGGCACTCATCCATTCCACTTCGTTTGCGGAATATTCAAGTGTTAATCCTGTTTCTCCTGCATCTTTCAGTGTGATGGATTTCGCTTCATGAAGTCGGTCTAGTTTCAATCCAAGGTAGCCGTTTGCTGGGAGAGTCGTTCCTTGTGGCAAGGTCATTTCATAGCTGCCACGGCTGTCTACGACTGGTGTTTCCTTCAAGCTGTCGACGTTTGTTACCGTTAAATCGGTATTTGGTGTATCCACATCAACCGTGAAATCCCCAATTCTCCACCATTTGCTGAGGAGTTGTGTGTTACGAACACGAACGAATTGCGCCATGAATTCTTGAAGAATATCTGCCGTACGTTCACCTGCTAGTGTTTGAAGTGTCGTCCATTGTTTACCGTCTGTTGAGTATTCGATGACCCCGGCTGCTAATTTATCACGTTCCCCTTGAACAAGACGGACATGTTTCACTTTTTTAGCCCCACCAAGGTCCATTTGAACCCATGCATTTTCTGGAGTGACATTCGTTTGGTTCACATGCGCCATCATGGATTCTGTGGCATCCTTTCCGTCTTGCATTTGAAGGACGCTTGTTCCATATTTGTACACGATATTAGAGCTTAAGGTAATATTACCTCTAACCTTCTTACTACCGATTTCAAGCGGTCTATTTACCGCAATTTCACGCATCGCAAGCCATGCATTATCTTTCTTGGCTGTCGCACGCATGCGCACTGCTTGAGCCGTAATATCGAGGTCTTTGAATTCAAGAGTGCGTTCGCGACCTGTGTAAGTTGGAGTCGTGATAGCTACCCAATCGCCCTCTTCGTTTTGATATTCGACAACAGCATTGCCGAATGTATAGTTATCGGCTGTCTTCGTTCCTGTGGCAAATCCGAGCGTATGAATTTTCAACGGTTTGTTGAAACGTAAGCCCACATAGTCGTCTCGTTCGATAACAGTCGTCGTCTTCACGATTACATGTGTATCGAAATCACCGTCTGTCACTTCTTCAAGTCCACCTTCAGCCCCCGCACGGTTTGTAATAAAGGTCGTCACGAGTTTATCAGGGTGAAGCATCGTTTGAATATGAGTTGCCAAGTATTCTTTCAAATTATTAATAAATGGACGAATATGTTGTACCCCAAATTCTGCACGTTCATAGTGGTCCACATAGAAGAACGCATAGCTAATCGATTGGTCATAATGCTTCAATCCGGCATAGTAGTTATCCCAGACTTTGGCGCTATTATTTTCCGCAAGGCCTTCTGTTGCTGTGAGTAAGGCTTCCAACGCATTCATTTGGTCCACGGTGTTATCTAACCAATAGTGAATTTGTTCAATGAGCTTCTTATCCCCTTTTTCTTTTAAGAGAATCGCGTCAGCCTTCAATTGCGCAAAGACTTCTTTCAACTCTTTACGTTCCGCATCTAAGTTTTGACCCGCTTTTAGTTTGTTATAAAAGGCCGTCAATTTTGGAGCGAGTTCGATCGATTCTTCGAGTTTTGTAACCTGAGGCGGACGGTTTTGGTTACGCATGTGTTTCCCGAGTTCACGGAATGCTTTGGATACGTCACTTTCTTTGAAATTACCGTTCACCACATAGTTAAATGCCATGTCGTTAATTTCTTCGGCCTGTTCGGCACTACGCCATTGCTTCCAACCGTATTGCGCCATATCAAAGAGCGCTACTTTAGACGCTTCAGATTGTTGCATTGGGTTAAGCATAATTCCTTGGGCAAGCGATAAATCCACATTTGGATGAAGGAATTTTTCACCGCCACCGAGAATTAAGTGTTGTTTTGTATTGTCGTTACATGGCCAGTTAATCCAGAATTGAATTGGATTGTACTTCTTACCGCCTTCTGTTAAATTGCGTTTCAAGTTTGTAAGGAAGGTTTGATCCACAGCACCCCAAACTTTACCCCCAGTTAAGGTTAAATGAACCGTTTCAGGAAGGTGTTCGTTGAGCGTGCGAAGTTCGTCTTCCGTTCCTTGTCCCATATACCATGCTGGAACGAAAATCATATCTTTACGAAGTCCACTATAAGTCTTTTGTTTTTCCGTTAACCAGTCTGTCAAATCATGCATTAAACGATTGTAGCTGTTGTAGCCACCCACAGGCCATGCCGCATCATCGGCAAGCACCCCAAACTCACGCACCCCGGCATCGAGTAATTGCGTGAATTTCGCTTTAATGACATCTAAATCTTGTTTATATAAAGCATCCGTATCAAAGCGCATCTTGTTATGCATAAATGGATGGATGGTCCACACATAACGCGTCTTCGTTTCATTTCCGACACGCGCCAAGTCACGAATCTCAGCGAGTTTTTCATCTGGATAAAGTTCACGCCATTTCGCATTGTGGTATGGATCGTCTTTTGGTGCAAAGTAATATTGCGTTAATTTCAATTCGCCACCATAACGCATCAAATCTTCACGGTTTTGCTTCGTCCAAGGATTGCCATAGTACCCTTCGATAAAGCCACGGTTCTTCACTTCGGCATAGTCTTCCACTGTCACATCACGAAGAACTGGAGTTGGTGATTCACTGAGCATATGTTTTAATGTCGTAAGTCCAAAGAACACCGCATCGGTATCCTTTCCGACGATTGAAATCTTATTGTTTTTCACGCGCAACACATACGCGTCAATCTTGTTATATAAGTCCGGTGAGATATCTTGCACTTCTTTTTCGGCTAATGGAGACTCCCCATGTACTCCAAGGAAAATATTCGTTGCCCCTTCGGCTTCCTTCGTGCTCGTTGTATACGATACATTGTTTGCTTGAAGGACTTCTTTGGCACGATTCCGTGTATAAATATCGAGGCTATCGCTGAAGACAAGGTTCACAGTTCCCTCAAGAGCCGTTACACCATCTCCATAAGTTACCTTTTGTGGCGTTGGGAATACGGTATATTCTTTTTTCGTCACTTCTTTTTTCGCCGCATCGATTTCTGCTTTCGTTGCTGGCTTGTCCGCTTGGTATTGGTCGGCTTTTTCTACCGTACCGTTTACTTCGCGTGGTTTCGTTGTTTCTGTTGCTGTATTCGTCTCAGTTGTCGTTGCTTCCGTTGAAGTGGCTTCTTCGGTCGGTTTGACCTCTGTGGCTGCCGTCGTTGTTTCTGCTTCGGTTGGCTTTGCTTCCTCATGCGAAGCTGCTTCATCCGCTGCTGGCTTGTTGGCTTCGGCTTCTTTTTCTGCCTTCTCGATGGCTTTTAACACATCGTCTGGCAATTTATCCAGAGCCGGCGCTTCACTAATGGTCCCGTTCCCTTCTGTTGGCGTTTCGGCTTCCGTTGCGAGTGCAATCGGAGATGCAAAAAAAGTTGCTCCAATCATAACCGAAGCGACCCCTACCGAAAACTTGCGAATACTGTACTTACATCTTTTATCAAAAAATCTCTTACCCATAAGATTTTCGACTTCCTTTCGTTTTATTTTAGTAAGCGTTTGCAACAAAACGAAAAACAATCCCTAACCTTATTGTTTACCGCTTCTTATGCACCTTAAATATAGCAAAACCAACTGGTAGTTACAAGTTGCGATTGTGAAGAATATAAGAAAAAACTCGTAAAAAAATGAACCGTAGACGACTTTCTCATCTACGGTTCCTGAACGCTTCATTTTTATTCTATTTTGCGCTTAAAAGCCACTGGTTGGCCCACTCCAAGACAGGCAATTCTCGGTTTGCCAGGAGTACGCCCCATGGTTTTGCAGCGCACTTCTTGTACTCTCTGGTGGCTTCTTCATATGTGAGTTTCAACGTCGATAACTCGAACTCCTCTAGTTCTTTTGGCGTCATTTCTGTTTTCCCGAAACTCGTCACGAGGCAGAGAAAATAGTGGTTCACATTATGGCGGTGAATCTGATTGTAGTAGTCGCTCACCGTGCCAATCTTGCACAGTACTTCCACGCTCGCGCCAAGCTCTTCCTTCAGCTCCCGGTGGATTGCCTCTTCAGGAGTCTCTCCTGTTTCTACGCCGCCACCAGCCGTTTCGATGAAGGCTCCATTGCCGAAAATATCATCTCTAACGACACGAACAAAGTAGAAAAATCCTTCCTCGTCCACCACGATTGCACGAGCAACGTGCCGATCATGAGTAATCTCAGTCTTTTCCCACTGCGTATCTTCTAATGTTAATGCCAATTCTTTCACTGCCAAACTCACTTTCTACAGTATTTCTCTACGTAAATATCATTAATAACACAAATAATCTAAAACCTAATTGATTTTCGCTTGCTATTATTATCTCTCCTACAAACTAAAAAAACAATTCTAAAACTTACATCCAATCCCTTCCTACCGCTTCTTTTCATATTATTTGGAACATGATAAAATAATAACAAATAACCATTTGGGAGGGTTTTATGAAAAACAAAATCGTATTAGGTTCTGTAACACTTTTATCAGCTTTAATAGTAGCGGCTTGCGGTAACGGGGAAAAGAATGCACCTGAAACAACTGTGGCGCCAACAACAGAAGCAACTACTACAGCTCCTACAACAACTACCATCGCTTCTTCTGAGACAAAAGAAGTATCTCTTGCAGATACTCAACGTGTCGGCCGCGAAGATGTTGGTTATTTCAACGTTCCTAAAGACTGGGTAGAATACAAAGACCCAAACGGTGGCCCTCAATTCCAATATGCTTCCAAAGATTCATACAACATGATTACGATTAATGGGTATGGCAAAGACCATTTACACGTGAATGCTGGGGAAACCTTTGGGGCAGAGTTACTAGCTAACCGTTTGTATGAAGGCTGGCAATACAATCCTAAAGTTGAGAAAACGCAAAAGGAAAAGACAAAATTTGCTGGTGAGGATGCTTTCCTTATTAAGATTCAATTGAAAGATGGCAAATACTTGTTCCAATGGGTTTTCCAAAGAGGCGAAAAACTATATGACGTTTTACTGGAAGGAACAGAGAATACAGTCGCCACATTAAGACCTGTTTTAGAACAAACATGGGGCTTAGATTCTAAAACTCCAGGGCAATAATCCACTACTGCTAAAAAAGACTGAGTTGTACAATCAGTCTCTTTTCACATCTCGATAAAATTTAGTTCACTATTTAAATTTAATCTAAACAATGGTAAAATGACCTTGTGACAACAACTTTTAAGGAGAACAATCATTATGAAAAACAAAATTTTATTAGGTTCTGTAACTGTCCTGTCTGCTTTAATGGTAGCGGCTTGCGGAAACGGAGAAAAGAAAGCAACGGAAACAACGGCAGCTCCAACTACAGAAGTAACGACAGCTGCACCAACTACAACAGCTCCAACAACTAATGCTGGCGCTTCTTCTGAAGCAAAAGAAGTTTCACTTGAAGACACTCAACGTATCGGACGTGAAGATACGGGTTATGTCAATGTTCCCAAAGACTGGGTAGAGTTCAAAGATCCAAATAGCACCACTGAATTCCAATACGCTTCAAAAGATGCATACAATATCGTGACATTAAATGTATATACTAAGGATAAATACCAACCTGGCGAAGGTGAAACTTGGGGTGCAAAAATGATTGCGAACCGTTTATATGGTTCATACCAAAACAATTCTGGCATCGCTAAAATCCAAGGTGCCAAAACAAAAGTGGTCGGAATGGATGCTTTTCTAGTTCAAATCCTTACAAAAGACGGTAAATATTTCTTCACCTGGGTCTTCGAAAAAGACGACAAAGTGTATTCAACAAGCTTTGAAGGAAATAAAGAAACACTTCAAAAAATGTTTGATTTAATTGAACAAACATGGGGCTTAGATCCAAAAACTCCTGGAAAATAATCAATCGTTACTGAGACTAATCATAGTGATTAGTCTCTTATTTTATACTCTTTTTGCTATTATTTAAATTCCATCACATTAATGGTAAAATAGACCTATAACAACTGTTAAGGAGAACAATCATAATGAAAAATAAAATTTTATTAGGTTCTGTGACGCTCCTGTCTGCTTTATTGGTGGCGGCTTGCGGAAACGGAGAAAAGAAAGCAACGGAAACAACTGCAGCTCCAACAACAGAAGTAACTACTGCTACACCAACTACAACAGCACCGACAACTACTGCGGGCGCTTCTTCTGAAACAAAAGAAGTATCACTTGCAGATACTCAACGTATCGGACGTGAAGATACTGGTTATGTCAATGTTCCTAAAGACTGGGTAGAGTTCAAAGAAATCGAAGGAAATAACCCACAACAGTATCAATACACAGCAGATGGATACAATGTTGTGACATTAACTGGCTACTCTAAAGACCAAGTAAAACTTGGGAAAAATGACACCTGGGGTGCAGAATTGGTTGCGAACCGTTTATATACTACATACGAAAACAATTCTGAAATCGCTAAAATTCAAGGTACGAAATCCAAAGTGATTGGAATTGATGCTTTTGTCATCCAATCTCTCACAAAAGATGGAAAATATTTCTTTACCTGGATCTTCCCAAAAGGTGATAAAGTATATACAGTAGCCTTTGACGGAGACAAAAGCACTCTTCAAAAAATGTTTGATTTAATTGAACAAACATGGGGCTTAGATCCAAAAACTCCTGGGAAATAATCAATTGTTAAATAACTGAGACTAATCACTATGGTTAGTCTCTTTTTTATACACTATCGTTCCACTTTTTCAACCAAAATTCCCTAGTTGCATTTTAATTTATAAGTGATATAATACAAATATAATAAAACCTATTAAGGAGAACAATCATCATGAAAAACAAAATTTTATTAAGCTCTGTAACGCTTTTATCTGCTTTAATGGTAGCGGCTTGCGGAAATGGAGAAAAGAAAACAGCGGAACCTGCTGCTGCACCAACAACTGAAGTCGCTAAAGAAACTACAGCTGCACCAACAACTACTGCTCCAACGACTACTGCTAAAACAACAACTCCTGGGACTTCTTCAGAGACAAAAAAAGTATCACTTGAAGACACTCAACGTGTTGGGAAAGATAATATTGGCTATGTCAACGTTCCTAAAGACTGGGTAGTATTCAAAGCCTCAAACAAGCCTGATAACTTCTTTTATTCGTCACCAGATCAATATAATGTTATGTATCTAGAGTCTTATTCTAAAGATAAAGTTAAACTCAATGATGGTGAAACGTTTGGCGCAGAGTTAATTGCAAATCGTTTGCTTAATATCGTGAAAAATGATGAACAACAAACTAGCATTCAAGGCGTGAGAGCTGATTTTGCGGGAGAAAAAGCTTACTTAATAAAAGCAACATTCTCTGATGGTAAAACCATGTTGGAATGGATCTTCCAAAAAGGGGATATCGTTTACGTAGTCTCAATCGAAGGTACAGAAGACATGGTTAAATCGTTAAGACCAGTTTTTGAACAATCTTGGGGCTTAAATGCAAAAACTCCTGGACAATAATATAAAAATCAGGTATTAACCTAATCAAGGAGAAAAACAATATGAAAAACAAAATTTTATTGAGCTCTGTAACGCTTCTATCTGCTTTAATGGTAGCGGCTTGCGGAAACGGAGAAAAGAAAACAGCGGAAACTGCTGCAGCACCAACGACTGAAGTAACGACAGCTACACCAACGACAACTGCGCCAACAACTACTGCCAGCGCTTCTACAGAAAAAAAAGTATCATTTGAAGATACTCAACGTGTTGGCCGTGAAGAATCTGGTTTTATCAACGTTCCTAAGGACTGGGCAACATACCAAGATAAACACACTGGTTCTCAATTCCAGTTTTCTTCACCAGATAAATACAATATTTTATCAATGAACGCGTACACCAAAGATGACATTAAACTGAAAGACGGTGAGAAATTCGGTGCAGAATTACTTGCCAACCGTTTGTATGATACCTGGGAAAAACACAAACAACAGACTAGTATACAAGGCGTAAGAGCTGATTTTGCGGGAGAAAAAGCTTTCTTAATCAAAGTATCATTCTCTGATGGTAAATACATGTACGAATGGGTCTTCCAAAAAGGTGAGAAAGTATATGATGTCGCTCTCGAAGGTACAGCAGATACAATTAATACTTTAAGACCTGTCCTTGAACAATCGTTTGGCTTAGATCCAAAAACTCCAGGAAAATAATGACTCACATACTAAAAGAGACTGATTCGCGTAATCAGTCTCTTTCTTTATCTTTATGCTCTTGTATTCCACTCTTCTCGTAAAACTCCATACTTCACACTGTCATAATACTGACCTTGGTAGTAGCGAACTTTTCGGATTTGCCCTTCTTTTAGGAACCCTAATTTCTCAGCAACGGCCATCATCCCACCGTTCCCACTCCAAGTCGTCATGCCAATATGTTCGAGCGCATCGGTTTCTTGGAAAATGGCATCCACCCACTTCGTTAGCGCAGTGGTCGCAATTCCCTGGCTCCATAACCGGTCGTCATAGATTACAATTCCGATTTCTAGCCATCGTGTGGCTTCATCCTCCCATGATTTTGAAACCATCCCGACAGGCTGACCGTTAGCGACAACACATCTGCAATCGTCGCTCATTAAAAAGCCCGCAATCGGGCTTGCTATGAAACTTTTGGCGTCATCGAACTTACGATAATCATTAAAATACGGTGCGTTCAACTTCGTCCACTCTGGCTTCTCCGTTGAAAAACCAATCTTCCAAATCGTTTCAAGGAAGCTTTTATTAAAAGGAACTAGTTGCACCTCGGTCGTTTTCTTTAAGCTTTCCACTGATTCATTCCTCCTTCTACATTTACCACGTCAAAGCCTTTTGTCTCCAAGAACTGACACGCACGCTCCGAACGCATGCCACCTTGGCAAATCACATAATAGCGTTTCGACGCATCCAGTTGCTCGTATCCATTCTCTAACGTGCTTAGTGGCGCATTCAAGGCACCCTCGATATGCCCTGCTTGGAATTCATCCACTTCACGAACATCTAGAATCGTGATGTTCTCTTTTTGATTCAACGCTTGAAACTCTGCTGGTTTAATCCGTTCCATTTTTACTCCCCTTTTCTACTGGTCACCTTCCCACTTCCAACTATATCGTATTCCAGCGAAAATACAAAGCGCCATGCACGAATCCATGCATGGCATCTGTCTTTATTTAATATTATGTTTGTTCATCTTTTGTTGGAAAATTCCAGTGATGATTTCACGCAATTCTTCGCGTTCTTTTTCAGGAAGTTCGCCTTCTTGTTTTGCGATTGCGTAAAGTTCAGGGTTTTCTTTTGCGATGCGTTGAACCGTTTTTGTTGTCGCATGGCCTCTGACTAAGAATGGAATTGTCTTAATCCATTCTTCTGGCACTAGCGCTAAAATTTTCTTAGCCGCTTCTTTATCCGTCAACACCGCAGTGCTCAACCCTTTTTTAATTTGTTCTTGTTCTTTTTCTGTAAAATCTTTTACATCCATTTTGTATCCTCTATTCTATTCCTTATTTTTGTGTACATACTATTATAGACCTGTCTGGATCCAAGAACAACTCAGGCGTTTTTCCTACTTTAAAAAAATAGGGCACCGTCGCAACGCTGCCCATACAAAAATTAATTTAATTTTTTATTGTTGTATACAATCTAACTCTTCTTTCAGTCTTTGTCAAGAGCTTTTATTCATTATAACAAAATCTGTAACTTGTTTAACAAAATTATACGCCGAGCATAATAAATCATTAGATCTAAAATAATCTTTGTTCAATCTCAGTCTGTTATTAATAAGTTCGTTTATCTCTATAAACCTGTGTTTCTTCACTTTGCCGTGAACGCATTTATCATAAATATACATTAATGTAACAAACTCTAAGATTGCCCTAGAAGTCAGTCGCTTTTTCCTTCTTTCTTTCGAAATTGTATCTATTTTACTAACGAATTGTGATATATCACTCGGAGGTGAAGTTGTACTTTTATTAAGATCGTATATAATACAATTATTGTGAGCAGCCGCATTCCTCAAGTTTCTTATTAAATTCAATATACCTCTTTTAATATGAGGCTCATTTTTCGACTCATAATAGTATAGATAAAAATTGATGATTGATCCAAAACTCAACAATTCCATTAATACCCATACTGGACACTCTTCATAATTTTCTATTTCATGCTTATTATTATCGTTAAGCCTCACTGTAAAATATTTTTTTAGTAAATCACCTGTGTGCGGCGAATTAATTGTAGCTACTATTTTCTCTAGTTCCTTCTGATTTTCATCTAGAAACTGCTTAACTATATCGTACCCATTACACTCTACGTCTTTCTCAATATCCCTTATCAGTTGAACACAAATACTATGCTCAATATCTGAACACATTTTCTGAATCAAAAATCTGTAATGCATATCTATGATACTTAATTCTACTAAGTAAGCAAAATCCAAATTAATATATTTTCCTATATGCAAACCATTTTTATATTTTAGATAATTCTTTCTGTACGCTGCAGTTCTAAGATAATTGTTTACATTAGTCAAATAATCCACTGCATCATCTTCATTAAAATAAATAAAATTAATACCACGTGAATCTTTCATTTCTGATACTAATTGATTCATATCTTTTTTTGGTTTCTCGGCTCTATTGCCCATAATCTCACCCAACCCAATAAAATACACATCTAGCACAGGAGAATACCTGCACTCCTATTTATAGATACTGATTTTATTTACCTATCGGGTTTAAAGCTATCGAATAAATATCATTATTTAACATACTACTAAATTAGTCATTTTGACGGTTACCAGAATTTGTTATCAATCTTTTTGATTTTTCAAAACATTTCATCTCTCCACATATTTTGCATTATCCATAATAAACGGCTTCGCTAGGCCTTCTCCGGTATAGTCTTGATATTTCGTTTCAAGATACTTGTAGACATCTTCTTTCGTCTTGAACTTAATCGCTTGGTATGGCTCCTCGAAAGTCAATTTTTCGACAAAAAGGAATCCGTCCCCCGTTGGCACTAAGACTCCCACGTGACCGATAAAGAGCGATTCCCCGTCCAAATTATCGTGAATCACGACTGAGAGCATGCGCGCATTCTCGTCAAAAGTAAATTGCGATAGGAACTGTTCCATTTTCTTGGCATGCGTCTTCACGTCTGTTGTGGCTTCCGTTTCCACACGTGAGAACAGACGATTCAAGTCTTCTTTTTCGCCCGCGTTAAAGAGATGTCCCTTGTCAATCGCATCATTATCGATAAATAAGAGCTCGCTGTCCGCAGCAATCTTCGGAATCGTAATGTTATTCTTCAACAACGCATACGTATTGATGCGGCAGTTCGTTCCGACGAAATCGCCTTTCTTGGCAGTCCAGAGCGCGCTGATTTTTTCAACGTCATATTCCGTTTTTGTAAATGACGCAAAGTCCCCTTGCAAGCCTGTCTCGCCGACAATCGCATTGTAGTCATTCACGAACTCGAAGAACTTCTCCACACTTTCTTTATCTAAGTATGCAGACAACAACGCCTTCACTTCCTCAACGCTTGAAGGATTGCTGATGTTGGTGTACGTCGCAACCCATTGCGGAGCTTCCTGAGTCTGTGCGGCCACGGTTGTTGTCTCTGGAGCCGCCTGTGTTGTCGTTTCTTTTTGCGTCTGTCCGCAACCGGCCAAGCCGACCAGCACAGCTGCACAAAGTCCTAATCTTACTGTTTTCGAAATACTCTTCATGATTCGCTTCCTTCCCTCATCGTTTGTATACGGTTTCAAAATTCTTACTTATAATCTATCCTATTCTCTAGAAAAATACAATAAAACCTCTGTGAAATTTAGGGAAACAATATAAAAAAACGAGCACCCGAAGATGCCCGTTTCGTTTTAGAATAAATCAAAAATTAACTTGAAGTTTAAGATGGTTAGGATAACGGCTACCGCGTATCCAAGGAAGGTATTCCATTTGGCGTTGGTGAACTCGCCCATGAGTGATTTCTTCGAAGTGAAGTAAATCAATGGGAAGATTGAGAATGGTAATGCCACTGATAAAAATACTTGTGAGTAAACCAAGAGTTGGTCCAATGTTTTTTCTTGCGAACCGAACAACATCGCTACTACGATTACCGGTAGTAAGGCAAATAAACGAGTTACAAGACGGATAATCCATTGTGGTAATTTCATATGTAAGAAACCTTCCATCACGATTTGTCCTGTCAATGTTCCTGTGATTGTTGAGTTTTGACCACTCGCCAATAACGCCACGGCAAAGAGTGTCGATAATGTCGAACTTGCGACCGCACCGGCAATCTTAGAATCTTGCAATGCGTTGTACATTTGCGAGAAGGCAGAGATTTCAGATGCGTGTCCGAAGAATAACGCTGCCCCTAAGATTAATAGGAGTGAGTTCACAACGAACGCTAAGCTCAACTGGATGTTTGAGTCCCATGTCATGAAACGAACAGCTTTACGAACATTATCTTGATTTGTGTAATCCACTTTTCTCGTTTGTGAGAGTGATGAATGCAAGTATAAGTTATGCGGCATTACGGTTGCCCCGATAATCCCTAGTGACAATGTTAAAATGCTATCGTGTCCAGGAGTTGTTGGTTCGAATAACTGCGCCGTTGGTAGGAATCCTGTGAAAATTCCTGAAATACTTGGTTCTGCTAACGCTACTAAATACACGAAAATTAAAAGGATTGTTAAAATCAACGTTGATACAATTGCTTCGATTTTCTTAAATCCAAGCTTCATAATTCCAAGAAGCAAGAATACGTCCAGAACCGTAATAAAGATGGCCACCATAATTGGAATTCCAAACAAGAGGTTCAAGGCAATGGCTGATCCAAGTACTTCCGCTAAGTCTGTCGCCATCAGTGCTAATTCGACGATCACCCATAAAATGTGACGAAGCCATTTTGGTGCGTGATGCGCTGTGGCTTGCGCTAAGTCCATACGCGTTACAATCCCAAGTTTTCCTGCCATTTGTTGCAACTGCATTGCGATTAATGATGAAATAAGGATTACGAAGAGCAATGTATATTTGTACGAAGCCCCTCCGACCACGCTAGTAATCCAGTTACCTGGGTCCATGTACCCTACTGCTACGAGCGCTCCAGGCCCTAAGAAAGCTTTTAAGTTTTGCCAGAAATTATTATTCTTCGGCGTCTCAATCGATTGGTTTACTTCTGAAAGTGATACTTTTTTGTGAGTAGACATTATTTTCTCCCCTTTCCGTTGTAAATAATTTTCATTTTTTGTAAATTCTCTGAAAACAATTCGTGTCCAATAAAAAGCAGTACCTATTATAGCACTCATGCACTCATCGTGCAATGTGAGATGTTACTATAGGTACTGCTTTTTCAAATTATTCTAGGGAAACCTTAATAGGATATCGCTTCACAGCTTGAGGCAACTCCTTCACCAACGCATCATTGACCTTGCTCTTTCCCATGAAGAACATGGTCGAAGTTCCATCCTTTTGTTCAATGATGACGACATAACGGGCGCCTCCACCTTTTCGACCGCGCATGAAATCAATCGAAATCCGGCGAATCGATGATAGAGGAATACGACGCTTTTTGAAACAGAACGCCACATGAATGTAAAATGTTCCATTTGCGATATGAAAAGCTGCCATGAACGGACCTCCGCTTTGTTTTGCGGCTGTCCATCGGCGAACGAAAATGACAAGCACACATGTCGCAATAAACACATAACTCACTAGGAATACCAGCGGAATCCCAAATCTCGCTCCACTTTCTATTGTTGCCATTGTCGTTCCTCCTTTGCATCAACGATTCGTTATGCCAATTTGTTTTTATATATTTTTGTCGCAATCCATACAATGACGATTGCCATAACTAAAATTCCAGTCTCAGCAATCCCAGCTCCCACGACATTTCGTTGATAGAGCGCTGCAAAGCAATCCGCCATCATATGTAGTAAAACGGCACCGCATAAATATTTTTTATTCTCTGCAATGACACTGTAGTAAACAATGATGGTACAGCCAATATGAATCCCCATTGAACTGATTCTTTCGAGAACCGTCATCACAGCTGTTTCAACATTAAACTGTGCCGCCGCTTGAAAACTTTGCATGGCGAAGGCTGCATTCTTTTCAGTGACATGTAATGCGGTTAGCGTAGAATCAACACTTCCGTTCTGAATCGATGTCGCAATCACTAAGTAAAGCAGAATTGATGGAAGGACAACTGTTAGAACTTCGATAGCTCCATGCCCAATTCCATACAAAACTGCATTTTCACGGGTGCGGTGTTTTTTCATAATGTATTTTAATACAATATAGCGACCACATTCCTCAAAAATCCCTGCCATCAACATTCCATATAACACGAATGCTACAGTATTTCCATTTAAAAACTGAGAAATCGGATTATCTGCCAGTAAAAAGAAATAATGGAAAACTGATTCAAGAATACGGGCAGAAACAATAAAGCCTAATGCTCCAGCAATGAAATAACTGATTTTCACTTGACCTTTATGACTTCTCATCCAATAAACAATAGGTAAAATTCCTATTAAAAGAAGCAAAATAATCGTCACGATTAGTGACGGAATCGTGGTTGGTCCAAGAACGATTTGATCAAATCCACTCATGCTTGATCACCGTCCCAAATTTCAATACAGAATCCTCTATGGCCACACTCTGAGCAAGTTAAATTCCGGGTTGTTGGCGTGTGCTTTGCAAAGAAAGCTTCTTTCTTTCCTGGTTTAAATTCTTGATGGCACTCAGGACAAATATATTTAACGTGTTTATAGTAATAGTTACATACCCAAATAAGCCATACCGTTGCCAAGATAGCCCATAGCGCAAATCCCCACCACATTCCTTTGAAAATCCAGAATGCAATCGACACCCACTGAAGTACTCCGACCACCAATCCTGTTGAAAGTATAATCCGGTAAAGTTTTTTGAGTTGTTTCTTACCTTTCATCACTACTGCTATGTCCGCGATGGATTCAAGTGAGAAGGATTCTTTGTTTTGGACTGTCGACTGTAATTCACGCAATTTTTCTAATTGCTCTTGTTTCTCTTGAATTTCTTCCATCAATAGACTTTCCTGTTGTTCTATTAAAATCGAAATGACTTTTTCAGGATGTTCTTCTTCTAATAATTGAGAAATGGCATCGATAGGTACATTCACCTCTCGAAGAAAACAAATCACTTTTAGACGTTGAAGATCACTTTCAGAATATAATCTTCTTCCTCCTTCAGAAAGTTCTGTCGGAATCAAGATACCTCTTTTGTCATAATACTGAACGGTTCGAACAGTCACGTTGCAAAGTTTCGCAAGCTCCCCTGTCGTATATTTTGACATAGCTTTCACCTCCTTATTGCCTGCATATTACTACATTACGTAGCGTTACAAGCAATACCTGACGCTAGGGTATTTTTCATTTTTTCTAATAAATACTATATTAAATGCTAATTTAATTTTTTTCCACCTCTTTTAAGTACGTTTTAGGTTCATGGTGCAAATTATAGTTAACCAAACGGAAAGGAGAAGCTCCTCAACAAGGCGAGCGGTGACAAACATGAAAACAATCGTAATTATCCCTTCATATGAACCAGAGGAAAAATTAATTCCTTTAACGCAACAACTAATCGCCAAAGACTTAGAAGTAGTCGTTGTCGATGACGGCAGTGGGGAGAAATATCTTCCTATCTTCAACCAACTCACAGGAGCGACTGTTTTAACGCATCCTGAAAATAAAGGAAAAGGCGAAGGCCTAAAAACAGCTTATCGCTACATTAAAGAAACATACGCAAACGAGGAAGTGGCCATCGTCACGGCAGATTCAGACGGGCAACACAGTCCAGAAGACATCGTTCGTATCGCGACCAGGGCGTCTCTTGAGAATGACAGCCTCGTTCTCGGCGTACGAAACTTCGACGGAACCCACGTCCCACTCAGGAGCCGTGTCGGAAACAAAATCACCTTGAAAATTTTCGAACTCACAAGCGGCACGAAAATTAGTGATACACAAACCGGCCTACGTGGATTCTCAAGCACCCATTTAGATAAAATGCTGGAGATTTCAGGATCACGTTTCGAATACGAAATGAATGTGTTGATGGTTTGGGCAAAAGAAAAACGCCCATTCTGCGAACTAGAAATTCAAACGATTTACGAGAACAAAAATGAGGGCTCACACTTTAATCCTCTTCGCGATTCATTCAGAATCTACAAAGAGATTTTCCAGTTCGCCCTATCGTCAATCCTCTCTTTTTTTCTAGACTACACCCTCTACGCCTTTCAAATCTTTATCGGCGTACCACTCGTGACCGCTAACGTGGTCGCAAGGGTGATTAGCGCAGGATTCAACTTCTTCGTGAATAAAAAGTTCGTCTTTGCTAGCGACAAACCGTTTCTAAAAGAACTCGGCGGCTATATTTTACTCGCCAGCTTCTCATTAACGCTGAACACATTGATTTTAATGGGACTCAGCTACGGATTCGGCATCGGACCACTCGTTGGTAAAATCATCACCGAAATCGGGATGTTCTTCTTTAACTGGTTTGTACAGAAGAAAGTCATTTTCAGGCAAGAGAAAGGTGTGCATTATGTCAAATAACAAAAAAGGAAAATCACTTAGAAAAATCTTAACGACCGCTTATACGGCAGTCCTCATCGGGGCTTCGGGGATGGTTATCGCCGATACGCTCTTCATCTCAAAGAGCCTGGCAAAGTTCAGTAACGAAACGGCAGCGGCAACGAATACAGCCACAGGAACGAGCACAAGCGGCACGGGAACGTCAGGAAACTCAAGTAGCTCTAGTACTTCTACAACGCCAACCGTGAGCACGGCGACTGCTTACGAGGACGATACGAAGTCCATCACGATTGAGACATACGAGCGAAATAATACGCAAATTCACGTCGCAACGGTAAAAATCAAAGGAAACGCGTCGATTAAGACCGCCTTGGCCGGCGAAACGTACGGTCGAAACGTAACCGCGAAGACTTCAACGACCGCTAAAAGCGTGAACGCAGTCCTTGCGATTAACGGTGACTACTACGGCGCCAGAGATGCTGGATACGTCGTTCGTAACGGACAACTGTTACGAAGCGAAAGCCAAAGTGCCGACCAAGAAGATTTAGTCATCTACAAAGACGGAAGCTTCGGCATCATCAAAGAAGGCGACATCACAGCGCAGCAGTTAGTCGATAACGGCGCGATGCAAGTCTTGTCATTTGGCCCCGCGTTAATCGAAAACGGACAAGTGGCCGTAGACGGTTCAGACGAAGTTGGGAAAGCCATGGCGAGCAATCCGCGTACCGCTATCGGAATCGTCGACGACAGCACTTATGTATTCGTGGTGTCAGATGGGCGAACAAGCGAAAGCCAAGGATTATCGTTGAAACAATTAGCTGAATTTATGAAAGAATTGAACGTCACGACCGCCTATAACTTAGACGGCGGAGGATCATCATCGATGTATTTTAACGGACAAATCATTAACAAACCGACAACAAACGGTCGAAACATCGAAGAAAGAGAGGTGAGTGACATTGTCTACTTATAAAAAGAAAACAGGACTGACATTCTACACAGTCGTAACGGTGGTGACACTCGTCGTCGGAACGGTGTATGAATTCTTCAGCCACCAAGTCTACTCCCCATTCATGTACTTGCTCTTTATGATTCCACTCGTACTTGGAGTGGTGCCAAATCTCGTAGCAAAAATGACCGGGAAAACCTTCCTGGAGTCAGAAGACGCACAAGCAGCCTACAAGATGGGTGTCCTTACCTTCATCTTCGGTAGCTTCCTCAAAGGGGTCTTCGACATCTACGGAACAAGCTCCATCTACCCAACCCTCTACTTACCCGTCGGTGCGGTGCTACTAGTTGCAGCACTAGGGTTAGAGATGTACTACAAGAAAGCAGTTGCGAAATAAAAAGAAAAGGCCGGAGCCCTTTACAGGGCTCCGGTTATTACTTTTAGAGTTAAATTAATTACAACATTATTACAAAGTAATTATACCATAAACTAAAAATATAACTCGCATTTCTCATATAAGTAACAAGGACAACACCCCTAAACTATTGGACTTTTGATACCTCATTAAATTTTGAAACAAAATCTTCTGGTTTAATACTTGATAATTCTGTTTCACTCGGATTTTCAATAGTAACCACTCGTCTGGCATGTTGCATTACTAAATCATCATATAAATTTCGTACTAAACGGCCATTAGCAAAATTTTCTTTTTCCATTTCAAGTTGTTTTTCAAGATATAATTCAATCTGCCTTTTTACTTCTTCTTCTAAAATATAATCATTGAGTTGACACATTGAAATTAATATTTGTGTCAACTCATATACGTTATAGTCATCAAATTCTATAAATGTATTGAATCTTGACTTCAAGCCTGGGTTGGATTCAAAAAATTTATTCATAGGCTTGGTATATCCCGCCACAATCACAACTAAATCTTCTCTACAATCCTCTAGAGCCTTTGTTAATTCTGTTAAACATTCTCTACCGTATGAATCTGAATGATCGTTTTCTGTGATACTATAAGCTTCATCAATAAATAACACTCCGCCTTTAGCTTGTTCTATGACATTTTTAACCTTTAAAGCCGTCTGCCCCTGATACCCTGCAATTAAATCAGTTCTTGAAACTTCGATAAAATGTCCTTTTGATAATAACCCAATACATTTGTATATTCTTCCAACAATACGTGCAACGGTTGTTTTACCAGTTCCTGGATTCCCTGTAAAAGCTAAGTGTAACGTGTTTTTTGCTAAATGAAGGCCTTTCTCTTGTCTCATTTTTTGAACTTTTTGAAAAAAAATTAAATCTTGAACTGTACTTTTTACTTTATCTAACCCTACAAGAGAATTAAGTTCTTCTAATAATTCTTCAAGAGTTCGTTTATCTTCTGTATCTTCTGTTGTCTTCTTACAGATTGATTGAATAGTAGAATACCCATAATATTCAACCAAACTAGCCTTTACGCCATGTGCAATTTTTTTTACTTCAATTTTATATTTTGGATTATCAACTATCTCCGAAATCTTCTTTAGTAACATAACTACTGATAACTGATTATTTTCCTCAACAATAGAAGTAGCTAACTTTATTATGTCGCCACTACTTTGAGTCAGAATATCTAGTTTAGATGAATTACCAATTAACGCTTGTTCATACTTATTCATCATATCACCTCATTGCAAAAGTAAGAACATTTCAATTATTGCAATCCCCAATGCTCCGCCAGCTATCCAGTACGTAAGTGCAATCTTATTCTTCAAAGACTCTATTTTACTATTTGATTCTTGAGTCAGCTTTTCGATTTTTCTATCAATTTCTTCCTGATATTTTTTCATCGAAGTAACTGTTACACTACCTTGTTGTTCAAACACATTCATTTGTTTGGAGTGTTCATTAACCGTATTCCACATACTATCAATATCTTTTAAATGCGTATAACTATCGATTTTTTGTTTAAACTCTTTTAATTTTTCAATTGTCTGTTTTTGGTTTTTAACAATACCTTCGATCTGATTCTGAGTATTCCGAATCCCTTTACTCGTCTCTTCGGCTGCCTTGATTGAAACTATAATTGCTTGAATATAATCTTTATCTAACCCTTCCAACAGACTATAAACTTCACCCACCTCTTTATACAAATCAATTTGGGCACTATTGAAGTTATGTAAATAAGGTTGAAGTTGCTCAATCAAAGTATTAAATTCCTTGCCTGTTACCACATGTTCTGGGAAAAAACCTCGTCCGGAGAGCGCATCTTCAATTTGTTGCCACACTCCTTTTGATTCATCAACCCTTTTTAATTCTAGTTTGTGTAATTTTTGTTCAGAGTTGCTTTTATTTTTTAATATTTTTTCTTGAAAGTTATGGCTCTGAATTTCTAATTGTTCCATCTTTTATCTCCTTTTATTACCTTATTCATAAAATCAATTTCCTAATTCGTTGAATAATTGATCTATATCTTCCAAATATTCTTTCACGTTCTCATGTACCGCACAATTATCCCTAATAATTTCTATAGTGCTTTCTACTTCACTAGCTGCATCACCATGATACTCATTAATTTTTTGTGTATATTTTGATTTTTTTAATTCCAACTTATCCTTGTTAATATCCTTTAATTGGTGCTGGACTATTAGCACTTCATTTCCTTTTCCAATCAGATTATTCATATTATTTTTCATCATCTGTTTTTCAATTTGTTTATCAATAAGATTAATTGCTATTGCTCCGATTATACCAACAACAACTGCACCAAAGAAAACACCTAAAATATTTGCTAAACTACCTATCATTGGAATTTCAAAAGCAAAAATAGGGATCGTAATCAAACTCTTTTCTATTACATCCCCTACTACCATCGCTCCCATGCTCGTCATTCCTACAATAACGATTTTACCCACTTCCATCATTAATCTTCCAATAGGTTTTCCTTTATTCTCAGGGGATTTAATATATTCAATGGCACTTTTTAGAGATTTCCATCCTTGTTTTAGCATAACCCAGACTTTCTTTATTGTTCCAAAAACAGGCCCAATAATAGCTGTAAACACAGTAGATAATACTGTATCTCCTAAACTCATTAATCTAAATTTCATTTCACTAACAAAAGAATGAATCGCCTTTCTTAAACTATTTAATAAACTGTCTAAAGTTTTTTTCGATTCAGACAACCACTTAATTAAATGTAAAATAATCTCCCGAACAAATTCAGCTAACAACTGCATTAATGCTGCACGAAGCGCCTTCCCCCCTATGCGAAAAGCCTCTTTTTTTCTAGATTTCTTTCCTGCATCAATGGATTTTTGCTCTGCTTTCCTTTTCTGCTTTTCATATTCATTACGAGCCTCTCTATCCTTCTGCCGCATCTTACTATCTTCATCATCACTAATATCGAAGATCTCATTTGGCTTTTGCCCCCTAGCGTTGGGACTATCTAGCCATTCAGTCATTGATCTATCACCTTTAGAACTGTTAAGACTTGAGTCCATTTCTTGCAGATTAACATCACTATTTGCAAATGCAATTTGTTCTTCTTTAGTCATATGTGCATTAGCATGTGCATCACGAATTATTTCAGCGGCTGAGATTGTATGATCCATATCAATATGTTTTTCTCGAGAACCAGTAGGACGGTTGATATCAAAAGGCCGCCTTGCTCCCTTAACTAAATTGGGTTCTTTTTTCCCTGTTCTTGTTTTATGGGTTACAACACTTCCTGTAGCATCTTTTTCAAAATTTTTCTGCCAATTGTCATAACGATTTTGATAGTCTATTTCTGTATTATGCTTTGCAATTCTTCCTTCTGCAAAATTCTCTGTTGTCTGAATATGTGCTTCTTTTCGTAAATCAAGATGAAGCCCCCGGTTTTCTTTAATGAAATCTTCGCCAGCAGTTACTGCTACCTGATTTAAGAATTGCTCCCAAACAACATCCTTAATTACATCGCCAAGATTATCCAGACTTCCTATTCTATCCTTCTCCTCTTTCAAATACTGAAGATCCGACAAGTTCTCCTCCAATTCCTTTTGGAGTTTTTCTTCTAATGCGTCAAAATCAAACTCCTCTGCACTATCGTGATTCTGAAAATCATTCATTTTTAAATTTGCATTTTCATTCGTCATAAATTTTCATCCTTTTTAAAATACTTCTCTACAAAAAACTTTTAACTTTCTCTACTAAGAAGTTCTTTCCCCATCCTCACGACATACAACCTCTCATCTTCACCGGCCAGCTGGCTAAGCAGCTCTGTTACTCGCTCCGTTTCACCTTTAATCGCAGCGTTCAACGCCTTGTAGTAGATAATTTCTAGCTGTGGATACTTGTATTCATTCGTTAACGTTTCGAAGTAGTCGTTGCTCTCGTGCGCAATCGTTAAGTCATAGAGAGCAACACTCATATTTTGCGTCTTCTCGGCCAGCGCAGGGTCTGTAATCGTCAGTTCACCAATCATCGAATCCAGCTCTTCTCGGCTCAACTCCGGCTGGCTCAATACAACTGAGCGGATTAAATAGCTTTGTAAGAAGTTTCGATATTGCGCTTGAAGTCCGTCCTGACTCAAGATTTCTTTGGCCTTTCTAATCGCCGTCTCGAAGTCCCCTGTCATGTACGCCAAGGACACTTCCGACGTTGCTGCGTCTAATCGGAGGACCGCTCTTTTGGCCTCTTTATTCGTCTCGATATATTGTTCCCACGATGTAAAATCCAAATCCACATGCAGCAATTTCGCCACGGTGGTTAAATACCATTTATTAATCACAAAGATGGCAAGGGCTAACCCAGCGACAATCACAAGGACGCCCCCTGTTCGCATCGGAATGTCACTGACTGCGAACGTGACGCAAAGAATGAGGAGCATTGTCAAAATCCCCGCGCATCTCGTATAGAGCGTATATTTTTTTCGTACTGCTTGATAATCCATATCGTTCCTCCAAGGTCGCAACCAGAACATGATTACGGTTACAAAATTATTTATGTCTTTAATCAAAATGACTGTCTTAGCCCATTATCTCATGTTCCCTTGGGCGCTTCAATGGCAAATTGCATATTCTTCGGGTCTTTTTCGACAAAGATTTAATATTTTCGCTCGTAATACTTGCTAATAAAAAGCATGATAACAGGAGAACACGCTAGCGAAATAGTTAACAACGTTGCAGGTAAGTACGCCTCTACTTCAATACAGATAACTGCAATAATTCCTATTAGGAGCATAAGTACAGATGTCATCGTTGCATTTACTTTGTCTCTGATTTTTTCATTACGCTCGTCATTCACGCTAATTTTATAGTCACGGTCCTTTTCTAATAGTCTAAGGTGGGTGAGTTGCACATATGAAACAGATACGCTGATGGAAAAAACAAAAGTCAACAGCACATCGATAGCTCCATTCATATTGAGAGTAAACTTTAGAATCAAACTACATAGTCCGATTACATATCCTAAATACCAGATTTTATTAGTCTTCATTTTTCATCCTCCTCATAAATAAATACTTCTTCAATGGATACCTCAAAGAACCGTGCTATTTTAAATGCCAATATAATGGACGGGTTATATCTTCCGTTCTCTAAAGATCCCACCGTCTGCCTAGACACTTCAAGCGCATTCGCAAGTTCTTCTTGTGTGATTCCTTTTGCCTTTCGAATTTCTTCCAGTCTATTCTTCACATTCAATCACCTCTCATGATGGAAAGTTTACTTTACATACAATATAATTATTTTCTAACAAAATGTCAAGCTTACTTTCCATATAGATCCAAAAAGACCGGGGCCTTTTACAGGGCTCCGGCTTAGTTAGTTTGGAAAATAATCTATTATAACCCTATTTCAATCTGTTTTACTCCAGATTTCCAAAGGGGTAATTCTTTTATTAAATATTGAGGTCGTATATCATACTCACTTAATTTTTGAAGGTCTACCCATTCACATTCATATTTTCCTTCATCCAACGTATGAGACGAAACCTCCCCTAGAAGAGTCACTTTATAATGAAATTCAATCATATGATGGAGTTCGCCTTTATAATCAAATCGATTTTCAACAACGAACATCAACTCTTCGACTTCACAATCTACACCTAGTTCCTCTTTGACTTCTCTGGCTACAGCTTTACGGCTTGCTTCGCCTACTAATATCGCCCCGCCAACTAAGTGATTTTGGTCTTCTACTTTATAAGTGAGCAACTTGCCATCCCGCACTACAATGGCCGTTACTCTAACGCCATATCTATATGTATCTCCTATTACTCGAA
>JAGZLX010000006.1 GCA_018364485.1 Granulicatella adiacens | reverse complement strand
CGGCTGACCACGGTCGTAAATCCCCTTGAGGCCTTTTGCCACTTCTGGAAGCATCCCTTGTTCTGTTAATACATTATAGACAGAGAATGAATCCACCAATTGGAACAACACCAAAATCGAACTGAGTAGACAGATGGTTCCTCCTTCAAAGGCAAAGCGTTTAAAGAGATGCCCAAATGTTGGCACTTCTATTTCTACTGGCGTAATCGTCAAGCCGTCGAGCGGATCTTTCGTTTCTTTAAGTACATAATATAGCATCACGAGGATCGCAAACACGGCCGCAATCGTCGCACTCGACATCGCCCATGTGCCCATCGTGTAGTAATCTGAAATGGCGCTACCAAATAGACTCGCCACAAAGAGAATCACCGCGACACGAACGACCTGCTCCACCACCTGTGAGATGGCAGTCGGCATCATTCGGAAGCTCCCTTGGAAATATCCACGTGTAATCACCAGAAACGGCATCAATAGAAACATCCACGAAACGCTTTGGACGACTGGCAAGAGTTCTACGTCACCCATCCAGTGCGCAATCATTCCCGCCCCCAAATGGAGGAAGGCAAAAATCCCCACTCCAACGAGGCTTGCGATAACGAATAGCTGCTTCAATAATTTCTTTAAATGTGTCGACTCCAAGTATTCCGCGACTACATTGGACACGAATACTGGGAATCCCGTCAATGCAAAGGTCATGCCGATTCCATAGATAGGATACACCTGTTGGTATACATAAAACCCGGTGTTGCCAACCATATTTTGGAAAGGAACTCGGTACACCGCGCTTAAAATCTTAGCGATAAACGCAGCAATCGAGAGCGCAATCGCCCCTTGCATCATCCCTTTACTATTTATCTTCTTCATGTTTTTCCTCATCGCGGGCTAAAATTTCCCCGCATGTTTTTACAAACAGTTTAACTTGCTCGAGCCATAAGTCAACAGGCTTTTGCGTGATATTTAATAAAATCTGAAGACTTTCGCCCTTGTTGGACACTTGCGCTGGTAATTTCACTGGACCAAGCGCTTCAAAGACAGGCACCCCTTGCAATCGAGTCGCACTTGGCGGTGCAATCGTAATCGTTACCGAATTGTCTTTACGCTTAATCGATACGACGTCAATTTCGTTGGCGTAATGCTTAATGAGTCCAACTTCTGCTAATGCGCTCACTTCATCTGGGAAGTCCCCGAAGCGGTCAATAAAGTCATCGAGCAATTCTTCATAAGCTTCCACGCTATCAATCGAGCGAATGCGTTTATACATCTCGATTTTCTGACGTTCGTCTTGAATATAGCTTGCTGGAATATACGCATCAATTTGTAAGTCGATTTCGACGGTTTCTTCGTCCGACTTGACTTCTTTCCCTTGTTTCTTCAACACGGCTTCGCTTAATAATTGAGAATATAAGTCGAATCCGACCGAATCGATAAATCCGTGCTGTTGTTTTCCAAGTAAATTCCCTGCCCCACGAATCGATAAGTCACGCATGGCAATCTTGAAACCAGAGCCGAGTTCTGTAAAGTCGCGCATCGCTTGCAGACGCTTCTCGCTGACTTCGGTTAATACTTTATCTGGTTGATACATGAGGTACGCATAGGCAATGCGGTTTGTACGCCCAACACGTCCACGCAATTGATACAACTGCGAAAGCCCCATATGATCCGCATTTTCAATAAAGAGAGTGTTCACGTTTGGAATGTCCACACCGGTTTCGATAATCGTGGTCGTGACTAACACATCGTATTCCCCTTCGATAAATTGGAAGAGAATATTTTCCAGCGTCGTTTCACTCATTTGACCATGAATCACACCGACCCGACATCCCGGAACGAGCGCTCTCAGTTCGTCCGCCTTCTTCTCAATCGTTTCGACACGATTATATAAATAGAAGACTTGACCGCCACGTGCCATCTCGCGTTCGATGCCGTCACGAATCGTCATCGGGTTTTGTTCCATCACGAAAGTTTGAACCGGATAACGGTTTGCTGGTGGCGTCTCGATGACAGATAAATCACGTACCCCAAGCATTGACATGTGGAGCGTTCTTGGAATTGGCGTTGCAGTGAGCGTCAATACGTCCACTTGCGATTTCAATTGTTTCAAACGTTCCTTGTGCTTCACTCCAAAGCGTTGTTCTTCATCGACAATAAGGAGTCCTAAATCTAAAAACTGCACATCTTTTGAAAGCAGACGGTGAGTCCCAATGACGATATCGACCGCACCTTTGCGAAGCTTCTCAATTGTTTCTTCTTGTTCTTTTTTGCTACGGAAACGACTTAATAACCCGATGGTAAATGGATAGTCCGAGAATCGTTGTACGAAATTCTCATAATGTTGCTCGGCAAGAATCGTTGTTGGTACCAAGACAGCCGCTTGTTTTCCATCCATGACCGCCTTGAAGACCGCACGCATGGCTACTTCTGTTTTCCCGTATCCAACGTCCCCGACAAGCAGACGGTCCATCGGTTTGTCCTTTTGCATATCTTCCTTAATTTCTGCCACGCTTCGCAATTGGTCTTGCGTTTCCGTGTATGGGAAGGCCTGTTCGAATTCTTGTTGTTCCACCGTATCACGGCTAAACGCATACCCTTTCTCGGCGTCACGTTTGGCATACAATTCGATCAGTTCATCGGCGATATCTTCAATCTTGGCCGTTACTTTGCGTTTCGTCTTCGCCCATTCCGTACCGCCCAATTTATTGAGTTTTGGAACTTTAGCATCCGACGACACATATTTTTGAACGAGCTTAATTTGAGAAACTGGAACGAATAAATTCCCACCATCTTGATAGTGAATCGACATGTAGTCTTGGTGAATACCGCCAATTTCGAGCGTCTCCATCCCTTGGTACACACCGACCCCGTGATTCACGTGAACCACATAGTCTCCAACAGCTAACTCAGTGTAGCTCTTCAAACGTTCCGCGTTCGAGATCTTTTGATTTCGCGGCGCGCGTTTTGTGAGTTTATTGAATAATTCTCGTTCCGTTAAAATGGCGAATTTATCTTCAGGCAGTTCAAAACCATTGTGCATCTTGCCAACCATGATTTGCAGTTGCCCTTCTAATACAGCTCCGTTTGAAATCACACTTTGGATGTCAAAATCGGCAAAGGTTTGTTCGACCTTTTGCGCACGTTTGGCATCATCGACTAAGACGATAACGGTTGCGCCTTGTTTCTTCCAACGGTCTGCTTCGACTTTCACCATCGGCATTTGCGAGAAGAACTGCGTCATCGTGCGTGTCGTAATCGGATGAATCGCATCAAGCGCGAGTCTTCCAAGACCTTTTTGGAAAATGGCGAAATACGTTCTCGAGAGCGGACTTTCTTTTAACACTTTTCGTCCATCTTGAACAAGAGACAATCCAGAAGCAATCGTACCCGTTTCGATATGGTGCGTCTTCCAATAGCCTGCCTCTTCTTCCAACGATTTACTCTTTTCAATAAAACGAGCATAGTCATCAATAATGAGGTACGCATCTTTAGAAACATAATCTAATAAGCTTGTCTTTTCTGGATAAATACATTCCAAGAAGTACGTTAAGTTTGATGGAATTTCCCCATTTTCTAATTGTGCATCGATAGCTTGTTGAATATTTTTAACTTGGTCTTTTCGTTCTGGACTTTGAGCCGCCTTCACGTCCTTTTCATAAAGCGCGTGGATTTTGGCTTGTGCCTTCCAGACCGCTTCCTTTTGAAGTGGCAAGTCTGTGGCCGGTAAAATGCGCACTTCGTTGATCACATCCATCGAACGTTGCGTCTCCGCATTAAATGCACGAATCGAATCCACTTCTGTATCAAAGAAATCCAGACGTAGTGGATATTCTTGGTCGAGCGGGTAAATATCGACGATACTTCCACGAAGCGCAAATTCACCAGGAGTCGCGACCATATTTTCACGACGATATCCTAATTCCACTAACTGCTCGACAAAGGCATCCATCGATTCGATTTCAGAACCCATCGCGAGTTCAATCGAGCTCTTCTTCCAGACAGCTGCCGGAACTAAGAGCTTTTGAATCCCAGATAGCGGCACGATGACGATCCCTTTTTCTCCACGACTTAAGAAATCGAGCGTGCGAATGCGTTGGCTCACCACATCTGGCGACACCACTGAGAAATCCGCCGCAAGCGACTCTTCTACCGGGAAGAGGTGTACAACCTCATCGTCATACCACTCCGATAACTCTTCATAGGTCTGTGTTGCTTGTAAAAGCGTTGGCGTCACAATCACTAATTGCTTGTCCAATTTCTCAAACGCGCATGACTCGGCCAAGTGTTTTACAGATCCGCTAAGACCTAGCACAAGTTGACTCTCATGAAGCGTAAGCGTATCGAACCACTCTTTAAATCCTTTCAGTTTACTAATTGTTTGGTGCAATAATTGCATAATTTTCTCCTTTTTCCAACGACAAAAAGAGACCGCAAAAAAATTTGCAGCATCTCTTTTCCTCTATTTGCTAATTAAATTGATTCATTGTTTTGACGAAATCGCTCGTTTCAATCCACGAACGAATCGCATCGACACTCTTTTGCACGGCAAAAATAATGTCCTCTTCTTCCTCTTTTTCAAAACGGTTGAGCACATGTCCTACGACCGTACGCCCCTCTTTTGGACGGCCAACCCCAACCTTAATACGGTTAAACTCGCTCGTACCGAGACACGAAATAATACTCTTGATTCCGTTATGCCCTCCGGCGCTGCCTTTTTGACGAAGACGAATCTTTCCAACTGGCAGATCCATATCATCATAAACAACCAACAAGTCTTCGATTCCAATTTTAAAATAATTCATCAGCGGACGAATCGCTTCACCCGATAAGTTCATAAATGTCAACGGCTTCATGAATATGACTTTTTCGTCACCGATTTGCACCTGCGCAAATACTGCATCAAAGAGCGCCTTATCAAAATCAAACTTCTCTTGATAGGCCACTTCATCCATTGTCATGAACCCGACATTATGTCTTGTCCCTTTATACTTTGCTCCAGGATTTCCTAGACCAACGACTAATTTCATACTTTCACCTATTCTTTTTACTTCTATTTTGCTATTATACCATACCCCTCCATTTTCCCGTTATTAATTCACATTTTCACGAAATTGTGTTTTTTATGTATTATTTGTCATAAAAGGAGACTTATGAAAATCAATTTTCGACAAATCATGCTATACTTGTTTATGGATATTCCATCACTAATTTTTTAGGAGGTATGAATATGGAAAAATCTCAAAAACATGGTAATAAAGTAATTTTAGTCGGTGACGGTGCCGTTGGTTCTAGTTATGCATACGCACTTGTATTACAAGGGATCGCAGAAGAACTAGGAATTATCGACATCAATTTCGAGAAAACAGAAGGCGATGCGTTAGACTTATCACATGCCTTAGCTTTCAATGCCCCTAAAAAGATTTATGCAGCGAAATACGAAGACTGCCACGACGCAGATATCGTATGTATCACAGCAGGAGCTGCTCAAAAACCTGGCGAAACTCGCTTGGACTTAGTTTCTAAAAACTTAAAAATCTTGAAAAACATCGTAGACTCAATTATGGCTAGCGGATTCAACGGAATCTTCCTAATGGCGTCTAACCCAGTAGATATCTTAACTTACGCAACTTGGAAATTCTCAGGACTTCCAAAAGAACGCGTTATCGGATCTGGTACTTCTCTAGACAGTGCTCGTTTCCGTCAAACAATCGCTGAATTAGTTGGCGTTGATGCTCGTAACGTTCACGGATATATCATGGGTGAACACGGAGATACTGAATTCCCAGTTTGGTCACATACAAACGTCGGCGGTTTACAAATTTATGAATGGGTTCGTCAAAATCCACACGTTGATGAAGAAAAATTAGTTGAAGTATTCTTCCAAGTACGTGATGCTGCTTATGAAATCATCGCTAAAAAAGGTGCAACTTACTACGGTATCGGTGCTACTCTAGCGCGTATTACAAAAGCCATCTTAAATAACGAACAAGCCATCTTCCCATTATCGGTATACCTTGAAGGTCAATACGGACAAGAAGATATTTTCATCGGAGCTCCAGCTGTTATTGGACGTGAAGGAATTCGTCAAATCATCGAAATTCCTCTTGCAGACTCTGAACAAGAAAAAATGAACTTATCTGCAAAAACATTGAAATCTATCTTACACGATGCTTTCGAAAAATTAGAAGCAGAAAATAACTAATACAACAACAAAACACCGTACCAAGAAAATTTCTTGGTACGGTGTTTTTCCTATTCTTAAAATAACGCAAATAGCGGAACAAGTAGAATCGGCATAAAAATGGCTGGCAAGAAGTTTAATACTTTAATCTTCGTAATCCCTAGTAAGTTCATCGCTAAACCAACTAAAAGAACCGATCCAACTGCGGACATCGATACAGTTACCACATCATTCAAATGAGGAGCCACTAGTTGAGACAAGCCCACTAAAATTAACTCATATGCAATGACCGCCACTGCAGAAAGCCCTACTCCAATCCCTTCCGTTGCCGCAAGGAAAATTGAAGTAATCCCATCTAATACCGACTTCGTTTGAAGCAACGCTGGATCTCCAGTAATTCCTAACTGGATAGACCCCATTGTAGCAAGTGCCCCTACGCAGAAAATCATGACTGCCGCAACGAACCCTTCTCCGATATTTAAATTGTTTTCTTTGCCTTTGGATGCCTTCTCCTGGAGCCAGTCTGAAAACTTACGTACTCGCTCCTCCATTTGAAGCCCTTCTCCGACAACGCCCCCACATACCAGAGATAAAATCATAATCAAGCTATTCGGGATTTGAATCGCGCCTTTAATTCCGACCAGGAATACACATAGCGCTAACCCTTGCATGATATGTTGCGCGAAACGCTCTGAAATAATGTGTCGTAAAAACACACCTGCAAGCGCTCCGATGACAATTACTGTTCCATTTATTAATATAATCACTTGAAAAACTCCTTCATTTAAACTGTCACGTGAAGGAATTTCTCTCCTTACACTATTCCACAAACAAACTTTGCGGATCTTCAAAAGGACTTGCACCGTCCTCTTCAGTCTCGTGTTTTCTCTCTAAGAAGTACACTTCTTCAATCACCACTTCGGTCACATACACTTCTTGATGATTCTTGTTAGTGTAGCGACGCGTGTTGAGTCGTCCTTCCACGCCAATACGGTCTCCCTTCTTGACAAACTTGCCGATACGCTCTGCAATTTTGCCCCAAGCGACCACTTGGATAAAGTGTGAATGATAGGAATCATCGCTGTTACGGTACACATTTTGCACCGCGATGGTATTATTAAACACACTCTTTCCGGAAGGTTGAAGCTGTTGCACCTCTACCTCTTTGACAACACGACCAATTAAAGATACTAAGTTCATAAGACGAACCTCCTATAGTTTTTTCTATAGTAAGCTACGCCCCACATCCTCTAATTGGCTTTTCCTTCTTCTCTTAATTTTTGAGAAAATTCAGAAATCTTACGCAGTCTGTGGTTTACCCCTGATTTTGAAATAGGCCCAGAAGGTAACATCTCGCCTAATTCTTTCAAACTAATTTCTGGATTCTCCAAACGGATTTTTGCAATATCCGATAATTTATCCGGCAAGGCATCCAGCCCCACTGTATCTTCGATATATTGAATCTCTTCGATTTGACGAGTGGCTGCATTCACCACTTTATTAATATTGGCATTTTCACAGTTCACTAAACGATTCGCAGTATTTCGCATATCGCGAATGATTCGGATATCTTCAAAATGCAACATCGCCTTGGAAGCATGAATCACGGCAAGGAAGTCTGCGATCTTCTCGGCTTCTTTCAAGTACGTGATATACCCCTTACGACGCTCAATCGTTCTGGCATTCAATCCAAACGCATTCATCATCTGACAAATATCGTCGTTATGCTCTTCGTAAATCGAATAAATCTCTAAGTGATAACGGCTTGTTTTCGGGTCATTAATCGAACCACCAGCCAGAAACGCCCCACGAAGGTAGGCACGCATCTTCTCTTCGTCTTCACGAACATTTTCCGGAACGCGCATATTAAATAGGCCGCTCGACTTGATGTTTAAGTCTTCCAGAATTTCTTCCGTTCCGTGTTTCAAACGTACGATATACACATTGTTCTTCTTCAGTTTCATCTTACGGCGAACCAAGAGTTCACTTTCCACTTGATAATACTTCTTCAAGAGCACATAAATACGTCTGGCAATCGCAGCATTTTCTGTTTGGATATTTAAAATCAATTGACGATTCAAAATCCCAACCGCCCCATTCATTCGAATCAGCGCCGCTAGTTCATATTTTGAATAGTCATATTGCACTTCTAGTTGCGTTAGTTCTTGTTTTGTCTCTGCAGCAAATGATAGTAAGGACACAGGCCTCCTCCTTTCTCTTCTAGTCATGTTGAAGGAGCCAAGAGGAAGTCTTGGCTCCTATTTCATTCGTTATTATTCAATTCGTGCACTTTGTAGGAGACGGAATAATTCGTCGATGACTTTTTCACCATCATGGTATACGCCTTTTTCGCGTAATTTAATAAAGTCAGACGACACTACTCGGCATCCCTCGTCGCGCAATCCTTGGAAGTCGTACTTCACTTGGTAAAGATACTCTTCGTTCTTTTGTTGGTTTAAGTACTCTTCGGGCACTGCCTCTGTATTCACGAGAACAGTGTCGATAAACTGCGTTCCTAAATGGTCATGCAATACGCGTACATGATCTGCATCGGTAAAGTGTTCCGTTTCACCACGTTGCGTCATGATGTTACAAATGTACACCACTTCCGCTTTCGTTTCGCAAACGGCTTGACCGATATCGCTAATCATTAAGTTTGGTAAGATACTAGTATAAAGACTACCAGGTCCTAGTACAACCATATCGGCTTCCATAATCGCATTGATGACTTCACGCGCAGCTGTTGGCGTGCGGCTTTCATCAAGCTTACGATTCTCGTCGTAGCAATGTACAGAAACTCGCTTAATCTTCTTGCGATATTTCACAAGTTCCGCTTCCCCGTCCACAATCGTTCCATCTTGGAATTCCGCACGTAGTAATAATGGCTCTTCAGCAGCAGGATACACATGTCCTTCCACCGCCATCATACGGCTTAAAAGACGAATCGCATCGAAAATATTTCCGCGCATCTCTGTTAAGGCTGCGATAATTAAGTTCCCAATCGCATGTCCGGCGAAGAATTGATCGTCGGAATTAAAACGATATTGGAAAATTTCTTTTTGTAAAGCGTTCATCGGAGAAAGAGCAATCATACAGTTTCGAATATCTCCTGGTGGCACAACGTTCATATAATCTCGAATGATTCCTGAACTTCCACCATCATCGGCAACCGTTACAATCGCAGTCACATCCGCATCTCTCTTACGAAGGTTTCTCAAGAGAACAGGAAGCCCTGTTCCTCCACCAATAACGGTGATTTTAGGACCTTTCTTTCTCGGAGGATTTGGTGTTACCTCGAACATCATGAGCGTCCATTCCCTTCTTTACGACGGTCTTTGTCACGATGAGAGATTTTCACGTTATAAGAGTCTGATAATAATTCGCGTCCGATACGTTCCGCAAAAGCAACAGAACGGTGTTGACCACCAGTACATCCGATGGCAATCGTTACGCTAGATTTTCCTTCTTTTTTGTAGCCTGGAATTGAGAAGTCGAGTAAGTCCATCAATTTATGATAGAACGTCTTCGCTTCTGGTTGGCTCATGACATAATCATATACAGGTTCATCTAATCCAGTGAGTGGACGTAACTCTGGAATATAGTGTGGATTTGGTAAGAAACGTACATCCATCACGACATCCGCGTCGATTGGAAGTCCGTATTTAAATCCAAATGACATCACTTGAATCGTGAAAATTCCTTCGCTACCTGTAGAGAAAGCTTGCATGATTTCTTCACGTAATTTACGAGGTGAAAGATTAGTTGTATCAATCACTTTTTGCGCACGTGTCTTAATATCTTGTAATAAACGACGTTCCGCAATAATCCCATCGTAAATACGACCATCACTAGCAAGAGGGTGCGTTCTTCTTGTTTCTTTGTAACGAGAAACAAGCGCATCATCGCTGGCTTCTAAGAATAAAATTTTTGTTGTAATAAATGATGTGTTATCAAGGCCTGCAATAGCTGACATGATTTCATCAAAGAATGCGCGTGAACGTAGGTCGATTACGAGCGCAATTTTTGTAATTTTTCCTGATTCTTTTACTAATTCCCAAAATTTTGGTAGAAGACTTGGTGGCATATTATCGACACAGAAATATCCCATGTCTTCGAAACTTTGCATTGCAACAGTTTTCCCTGCCCCACTCATACCTGTAATGACGACTAATTCTAATTGATCTACTGCCATTGTCATTCTCCTATCTCAAACGATATTGTTATCTTTACAATTATAACACATCCGGGCGTGCCATCGTTAACTTTTTAGTAAAAATACTCTTTTTATCGCACAAAAAAAGCGAAGGTTCCCCCTCGCTTTCCATTAATCTTTGACTTGCATCACTTCAGACGGAATCTGAATATGAACCGTCGTCCCTTCTCCAACAGTCGAGTCTACACTAAGCGTAACGCCTAAACGTTTGGCAATCTCTGAAGATAAGTAGAGCCCTAGCCCTGTCGATTGGTGGTTCACACGACCATTGTAGCCGCTAAATCCACGTTCAAAAATCCGTTTAATATCGTAAGGAGCAATTCCGATTCCCGTATCTTCAATCGTTAACGTACTTCCATCAAAAAGAATACGAATCGTTCCTTCCTCAGGCGTATATTTCACTGCATTCGATAACACTTGCTCGACGATAACGCCTAACCACTTCGAATCCGTGACCACCTTTTTCTCAGTAGGAACATAGTCCAAATGCAATTTCTTTGAAATAAAGAAAGTCGCATATTTCTTCAAGAGCGGACGAATAACTTCATCAATAGAAATCGTTGAAATCGATAAGTCTTGATGGAAACTTTCCATTCGAACATAATGCAGTGCTAGTTCTGTATAAGTCGTAATCCGAACGAGTTCTTGACTCAACAAAGATTTCTCAGACGTTTGCGGCAACTCACGAATCAACAATTGACTTGCGGCAATGCTCGTTTTAATTTGGTGAGCCCATAAAGTATAGTAGTCCACATCTTCCTTGCGAAGTTGCTTCATCTTCGTACTTAGCCCTCGCATATCCGACTTTTCTTGTTGGATGGCCTCATATAGATGACTCACAACGGGCGAAAATCCATCGTCTAGTGTCGTCACTTCTTGCTGCAAACTTCGAACGACTTCTCTGTACTTTCTCCAATCGTGCCACAAAAGTGCACCAGCGACTACCAGAAGGAAAAAGGCTAGTAAAAATAAATAATAGCCGACTTCTGAATTTAGCCAATTAAAGACAAAGAAGAACCCAATCGAAAACACTTCGATGAAGGCCAGCGCTCCGAGTAAGAAGGCATGCGATTTGAACCAAGCCATACTAAATTCTACTTTTGTCTTCATTCAATCACTTCCGCCAATCCATACCCGACGCCTTTTTTCGTCGTGATTAATTTTTCCAATCCGATTTCGCCAAGACGCTTCCGCAAACGAGCAACCGTCACGGACAAGGTATTATCATCGACAAACACATCGCTATTCCACAATGCATTCATTAAATCTTCCCTCGGTGCAATATCGCCTTGTTTTTCAAATAGTACACGTAAAATGATAAATTCATTCTTCGACAACTCGATGACATTACCCTCATAAGAAACCTTTCCGCTTCCAAGCTGCAAGGCAATTCCCTTATATTCCAGCCAATCTTTCTGCTGAACGAACTCATAACTGCGACGCATCATCCCTTGGATTTTTGCGACCAATACACTTGGTTCAAACGGCTTTGTCATATAATCATCCGCGCCCATATTAATCGACATCACAATATCCATCGCTTGATCCCTGGACGACAAGAACATAATCGGCACCTGAGACACCTTACGAATCTCTTGGCACCAATAATAGCCATTATAAAACGGCAATGTAATATCCAAAATCACCAACTGCGGATTAACTGCTAAAAATTGAGTGTACACTTGCGAAAAGTCTTCCACAGCAACGACTTCATAATTCCATTTTTCTAATTCTTGTACAATTGCATCTCGAATGACTTTTTCATCTTCGACAATCATTATTGTTTGCATACACTCACCTCGTTTTCATTGTAACATCTTTCCAATTTACAGAAAACCATCTATTTCCTAATTTCTCGTATCATTTCCCATAAAGTCGTTTGATTCTCTTGCTCTGTTCCAATTTCATATACGAAGCCTCACTTTGCAATTCAGTGCCTTCATCATACCATATCCCGCCTACACCGTAACATTCCCTAACAAAATCCTAAACATTTCGCAATCTCAATATAAGAATCTCCAATCACTCTGAGCACTTTTCCATTTCGAATGAAGGAATACTTGCACTCACATCATCGAAGCAACACAACAACTTAACTGCTGATAAAACAGAAAATTCCTCAGAGGTTATAGAAAGCATTATAGGGAATCATAACCAATGTGAATTACAGTCTCTAGAAATTCATTTCGTAGAGACTGTTTGAAGCTTGGTAGGTTTGAGACCTAAGACTCCACAGAGACAATCCATATTGACTTGAGCTTTTATTTCGAATGAAGGAATACTTGCACTTACTCCATCGAAGCAATACAACTCTTTAAGAGGTGTACAAAAAAAGCTACGCGTTTTCGGATAACATAGTAGCCATTATAGCGATGAGTAATCGATGCGAATTACGGATGGTTGGAAATTCATTTCCTACCATCCGTTTGAGGCTCGATAGGATTGAGACCTTGGCTCAATCCGGTACAGCTATATTGGCTAACACTTCTCATTTCGAATGAAGGAATAATTGTTCTAACTTTATTGAAGCAACACAACAACTTAAGCGCTGATAACACGAAAAACTCCTCAGAGGTTATAGAAAGCATTATAGGGAATCATAACCAATGTGAATTACAGTCTCTAGAAATTCATTTCGTAGAGGCTGTTTGAAGCTTGGTAGGTTTGAGACCTAAGACTCAAACCGGTATCCTATAATGCTTTTCTATAACAAACTCTGAGGAGTTTGAAGTGTCTTTATATTATTTCACCACAGTCTTAAAGTTGTTGTTGACTGTTGCTTCGATGACTGGATGTTTGCGCAAGTATTCCGCAATGAGCTCCGTCATGTCGATCTGCACCTCACGCACAATCTTCTCCGGCTTAAACATACTATAGTTTCCGCCACCAACTGCACGATATTGGTTTGTCACTACTTCTAATTCATCCGTATCTTGAACAGGTTTGCCATGGTACTCTAAGCGAGTCACACGGTCGCCGAATGGTCTAGTGAAGTCTAATGTGTACTCGATTCCTTCGTACATATCGTAGTTGTAGTATTGAGGTTTTGGTTCCACATATTTAGGATTGAAGACCGCTTGTCCGTTTTCGACGATGAAATAAGTCGCCACACGTTCAAGAGCTTTTCTTAAGTCTTCCCCGCTCACTTTTAGAACAGCTAATGTATTTGGATAAATGTAGTTTGTAATCACGTCACGCATACGGATTTCTGAGTTAAATCCACGTCCGTCGTTGTTAAATAACGCAGTACCTGAGATATCCGCACCACTAGCTTCCATTTGAACCTTATTGATAAATTCAATATATGGATGCTCGCTTAAACGCGCTGCATGTGGATCTTTAATGGTCATATCTCCAACAACTTTTCCAACTGGAGTATCTAACCAATCTTCCACTTCCGCTTGTAAATCGCTAAACATTTCTAATACGGCTGGATCTGCTGGCACATCTTCTGTTGGGTGAAGTTTTGCTTCACTTGAAACAACTGTATACTTTCCGTCTACTTTTTCCACTTCTAAGCTGATTTCACCTACATATGCCCCGCGGTATCCTGGTTGAATCACTGGCACGCCATTCACTTTTTGTGCAATCACACGGTGTTGGTGTCCTGTCACTAACGCATCGATTCCTTTTACTTGCGTCGCAATCGCATACCCTTCGTTTTCTCCTGTTAACAGTTCCGTTGGGTCCCCGCATGAAAGGTCGCACTCGAACCCTCCGTGGTAGGTTACAACGGCAACATCCGCCACTTTACGCATTTCAGGAACGTATTTCTTCGCTGTTTCCAACGCGCTCACGAATACTAAATCTTTGACCGTTGCAGGTTGTTCCCAATTTGGAATATAAGGTGTCGTAATCCCTAAAACTGCGATTTTCACACCGTCTTTCTCGAACACTTTGTAAGGTTCGCCAAACGCTGGCTTGCCATCTTTAGTTAAAATGTTTGAGCAAAGGATTGGGTGGTTGTAAGACGCAATCGCTTCTCTTAAGTAGTCCAACCCATAGTTAAACTCGTGGTTCCCTAGAATCCCTAGGTCATAGTTTAAGTAGTTCAATACTTTTGTTAAATCAGAGGCTACTTTTGAATCTTGTTTACGAACATAGTAGCTTAATGGTGACCCTTGAATGAAGTCTCCGTTTTCGATTTGAATCACAGGACCATTCGCTTCTTCTTTTAAGCGACGAATCACAGTTGCAGCCTTCGCCGTACTGAATCCTAAGTCCATGTTTCTTTCTGTATAGTTTGTCGGTAGCACGTACCCATGCATATCACTAGTTTCAATAATTTTAATTTCCATAATGCGCCTCACTTTCTACAAATTCACACACTATTGTACCATAAAAAAGCCCTATCACAAAGGTTTCTCTGTCTGCAGTATTTCAGCAATTTTATCAAATGTCTTCCCATTTCGAATCGTAATCGTCTTATAAAATGGTTGCTTCAAAATCTTCTTGTGGTAAGTCGTTTTTTGATACTCTGCCTCATCGATTTTCGCCCAGAAGACTGCACATTTTCCGATATAGACTCTCTCATTATAAAATGCAGACTCTTCTACAAATCGGATAACCTCATCAGTATCTGTCCCGCGTGAGAAAAACAAAATATCTTTTCTAGCAAACTCATCCTTCCACCATTCTGGAAGCCCCGCCATTTCTTCTAAGTATTCCTCTTTTGAAAGCAGCGCAAACGGAATCGAAAACTCATAATTCTCTTCTAGCACCTTTTCAACTTTCAGAACGGTTTTTTCCACACTCTCATCGCTTGCAAAAAATAAGTTCCCGCTATTAATGTACGAATCCACATCGCTGAACCCTTCACGCTTCAACAATTCCTTCAATTCGCTCATCACGACTTTATTTTTGCCACCAACATTGATGCCTCTTAATAAAAGCACATACCGCATCCGACTCACCTCTCTTGTCGCCCCATTATAGCACACTCTCCATGAAACGCGTTCACTCTATCCTTACACCGGTCCTTCGTGAATGAGAAACACAATCTCAAGAACGCCATCAAAATCCCCTCAGCTTTGTTGTGTGGAATTGACTTCAGGAGGCTTTTAGGTGTATCCCTAAAATGTCAATTGCGACGGAAACAGCGGTTTTGTTGAAAGATTAGTGAGAACATCCATTGAATGCGAATTAGAGACACTTACGAATTATTTCGTTAGTGTCTCTTTGAGGCTTCAAAGACGAGAGACCCTAGGCTCGAGTCGGTGGCTCACTAAACCTCTTTCAACAATTAAAACCGCATGTTTCTAAAGCAATCCACCCCCACACCTCATTCACCTGAAAGCCTCCCCCGAAGGGGCCTTCCAGCACCTACACACATTCCAGCACCCACCCTCATTTCACACAAAAAGCCTGAGGAAAATTCCTCAGGCCTTCGTTGTGATTGTGTTGTGAATGAACTTATATGTGATTATTGATTCCACGCCGCATCAAATTGTGCTTTAGAATCTTGGATTAATTGATCTACATTGCCGTTTTGAGTTGTAAAGATTTTTTCTAAAATCGTACGAACTTCTGCGTATGCAGGATCAGAGTTTTCAACTACAGGAATTGAGAATAAATTCTTAGTAGCTTCACCTAAAATTGCAGGAACTTTAGAACCTGATTTCTTATATTCATCTTTTTCTAACACTGAAGCAACTGTAGGCATATAACCAGTTTGTTGTGCCCAGTATAATTGAGATTCAGGTGAAGATAAGAATTTCAAGTATAAGAATGCTGCAGTACGTTGTTCTTCAGTTGTAGAACCTTCAAACATGTAAATATCAGTACCTTGTTGTAAGTTATATTTTTCAGGACGAGCAGCAACTCCGTATTCGAAGCCAGATTCTTTAGCGCCTTTAGCTACGAATGATTCACCAGCTGATGAACCAACATACATAGCCACTTTTTTGTTTTGGAATGGTCCTGATAAGTATTTATCTGAACCAGCTGTACGGAAGTATCCATCACGGATTCCGTCTGCGTAGTATTTAACAACTTCTTTTGAAGCGTCACTTGTAAAGTCTAATTGTTTAGTGAAGTCAATGCCTTTGTTCTTCATACCAATTGCATAGTAGTTGTTTAATGAGTCGAATCCAGCACCAACAACTTCGTGGTTAGATTTTTCGTAAATTGTTTTAGCTGCTTCTTTTAATTCATCTAAAGTAGTTGGAACTTTAACACCGTATTCTTTTAATAAATCTGCATTGTAGAATAATACTTCTGTAGATTTGTTGAATGGGATACCGTATTGTACTCCGTTGATTCGAGCACCTTCCATTAAGTCTGAACGGATTTCTTCACCTTTCTTGAATCCGATTGTTTCGTTTTCAATGTATGGTTTGAAGTCTACCAATGTATCTTGCTCAGCAGCATTGAATAACCAGTTAGGATATGCTTGAGTGATTGTTGGTAAGTCTTTTGGTGAAGTTAAAGTTGAGTTGATTTTAGCTTGTAAATCTTTGTATGAAGATTGGTTTTGTAACTCTACTTTGATATTTGGGTTAGCTTTCATAAAGTCATCTGTTAATTTTTGAAGAGCTTTTTCAAGCTGACCGTTCATGGCATGCCAGAAAGTGATTGTTGTTTCTGATTTAACCTCTGTTACGATGTCTTTTTTAGCTTCAGCTTGTGAGCTGTTTGATGAGCTAGCTCCACATGCTGTCAACGCCACAACTGATGCTGTTGCTAGTGTCGCTTTTACTAAAGATTTGAATTTCATTTTTCTTCTCCTTTTGTTATATAGTTTTACAACACAATTTTTTCGCCGCGATACGGCAATATTCTGTCACCATACGGATTCACCAGAAGTTCTGGTTTTAACGTATGAATTGGAACCAAACATTTAGGCTCGATCATCGCAATAATACGGTCTAAGTCGTCCGGTTTTGCGTGACCTGAGCAAGCTAGGCGTACAAACTCAATATGTTTTTCCGCCAATAAATCAAGAAACGGTTGATAGTTCGGATCAAAGTCCCCAAGAGGCTGTGCATCGCTATGGATGTATAAGCTTCCTTCTTGCAAACGTTCGAAATGATCGACTGCTTGCCATAAGTACTTCGAAGTATCCTCTAACAACGTTTGATATGGAATTTCTAAAGTAGGATCAAGTTCGTCGAGTTTAGGAGCTCCTTCTCTATAGTAGTAATGAGCTTCTTTTTGGAAGACTTCCTTGAGAAGTGCCGCCATCGTTGCTTCTAAAACAACAGTACGGCTTGTTCCTTCGACGATTTTTTCAAAACGACGGACATTCGCTGGATAGCCATTAAATGTAATTTGTCGATTTGGATTTTCTTGTTCGAGGCGAGCGATATGACGAATCACATCTTCCTCGTTTTCAGGTTTGATTTGATCTTCAACCTCTTTACGGTCTCCAAAGCTAATCGATACACCTTCCATCATTAAAAGGTCGGTATGTTTTGCCTTCTTACAAAACTCGATTGTGTCTTCGGCATTATGACCGTGAAGTCGTAAGTCCCCTGTATACGTAATATGATGTCCAGGAGTTTTGATGATTAAAGCAGCAGCCCCATATGCGTCATGATCGACACGCACGATTTCTACTTCGATTTCTCCAACCTTAATCACGTCTCCAGCATCTAACCCAATCATGTCTCTTGTAAATGTATCGTCTTCGAACGGCGATGGTAGTAGGAACACTCCATTGCGGTTAAGCGAATTTACAATCATTTTTGTTTCCTTCAATGTATATAAAGGAATGTTTGGGTCTAAATAATTCAACATTCTTGTATGGTCTAGATGCGCATGTGAGATAAAGACCGCCGTGTTGGCATAGTCTTTATCTTCATCCCCTTCGTATTTGTAAGGGATACGTGCATCGTACATATTTTTTAAATGTGGAATCACTTTATGGTCAGTGAGTGTTTGCACCGATTCATCGGGCAATTCTAATTCTGGTAAAAACTCTGTCCCAAAGTCGAAGAAGATATGGCTATCTTTGTAGGCAACTTCGATGACCGTTCCACCGATTGTTAAAATGCCGCTATGAAAGGTAATCGTTGTTTTATCCTTTGATACCATTCTTCGCAACCCCTCTAATAATTTCTTTTCTGAATACGAAGTAAATTAACAGAATTGGGATAACCGTTAAAGTTGCTGCGGCCATTTGTAAGTGAACATCACTTCCGGCTTCTGTCGTGAAGGCAGAAAGTCCGTTGTTTAATAGACGGAATTCTTTCGTGTTTGTAACCAATAATGGCCATAGGAATGAATTCCAGCTTTGGATGAATGTTAAAATCCCTACTGTTACTAATGCTGGTTTACACATTGGCACTAAAATACGCCAGATGTATTCTAAATCGCTCGCACCGTCGATTTTAGCAGCTTTGTAGAATGTGCTTGGGATTCCTTTTAAGTATCCGTTCAAGTAGTAAATATAGAAGATACTTGTTAAGAACGGAATGATTAACGCTACATAAGTGTTTAATAACCCTAATTGAGCGATTGTTTGATAGTTTGTAAAGATGATTGATTCGTAAGGAACCATTAATAGAGAAACTAAGATCATCATTACGATATTTTTTCCTTTGAACTGTAAGCTTGTTACAGCAAAGGCAGCTAGTAATGAAGTAATCACTGTTGCCACTGTTGTAAATAGAGACACGAACAATGTGTTTCCGAAGTAACGTAAGAATGGCGCACGGCTAAATACTTCTAAGTAGTTACTAAATTTGAATGAGCTTGGGATGAATGACGGTGGGATGCTTGTTGCTTCTGCATATGTCATTAACCCTGTCATTACCATATAAATAAATGGGAATACAGTAATCAACGCTAGGAAAATTAAAAGCGCGATTGAAAAACCGTTAAATACTTTTTTCATCTTCTTATCCCTCCGCCTTTCTTAAGAATTTGTTTTGGAGGAATGTTGCAAAAAGAATGATTGCAAACAAGATTACAGTTGCTGCCATGGCAACCCCTGGTCTTCCTGCCACATGGAACTTGTCGTAAATATAGTACACAGCTGTTGTTGCTGAGTTTGCTGGACCAGCAGTTCCGCCAAATAATGCGTACACTTGAGTATACACTTTGAATGCCCCGATTAAGTTAACCGTTGAAAGGAAGGCAATTGTTGGAACTAATTGCGGGAATGTAATACGCCAGAAGATTTCACGGTCTGTCGCACCAAACATTTTCGCAATCTTGAAGTGCTCAGGATCAATATTACGTAATCCTGCTAAAAGGATAATGATATTGAACGCTAAACTTGTCCAAACCCCGAAGATAATCAGTGTTGGCATACTCATGTTTACGTTATCCAACCAGTTTACGGCTGGAATACCAATCAAGCCAAGGAAGAAGTTGATAATTCCGTAGTCCCCATTGAAGAAGTAACGGAACACAATCCCGATAGCGATTGTACTTGTAACGTAAGGCATGAAGAAGATTGTTTCGAAGAAGCTTTTACGTTTAATCTTCTCGAAAATAATCCATGCAATGATTACTGAGATTAATAACGCTACTGGCACTACTGCGAATGCATACAATGCTGTATTGAGTAACGCTTTATGGAATATAGGGTCCGCAATTACTTTTTGGTAGTTGTCTAAACCTGTGTATTGTAATTTTAATAGTGACCCTTTTTGGAAACTCATCCAGAACGAACGAAGTAATGGATAAATGTTAAAGAGAAGAATCACTCCTAAAGATGGGAGAAGGAATAACCAAGCTTTAGGTTGGTTCTCTGGGTTATATTTTCTCATTAGTAAACACGCGCTCCATCTTTATCGAATAAGAAGATTTTGTGTTTTAGTAATTGGAATGAAAGTGTGTCTCCTTCTTCAATCTTATGTTCCACACTTACAATTGATTTCAAGAATTGTTCGCCTAATGGGAAGTGAAGAATACGTTCACGTCCGATTAATTCTACGCCGCTGATTGTTGTTGAGAATAGCCCTTGTTCACCTTCAGCTACTGGAACCACGTCTTCAGGACGCATTCCTAAGTAGTAGTGACCATCTGCTAATTCTTGACGTTTGCGGTCTTGTGATAATTCAGAAGTTGGTAAGTTGAATGCTGGGTGAGTAATCACGCCGTCTTTAATTTCCACTTCTGTAATGTTGATGATTGGGTTACCGATGAACTTCGCAACGAATAAGTTACTTGGTTCTAGGTATAAGTTTTGTGGGTCATCATGTTGTTGAATGTACCCTTCGTTTAAAAGAATGATTTTATCTGAGATTGATAAAGCTTCTTCTTGGTCGTGCGTTACGAAGATTGTTGTGATTCCTACTTCTTTTACAAGACGACGGATTTCTTCACGGATTTTCAAACGTAAACGAGCATCCAAGTTACTTAATGGTTCATCAAGTAGAAGCACTTCAGGTTTTTGAACAAGCGCACGAGTGATCGCCACACGTTGTTGTTGTCCCCCTGATAAAGTACCAGGTTTTTTGCCTGCTAGCTCTTCAATGTTTGTTAATTGCATATATTCTTCTGCAATTTTTTGAGCTTCTTCTTTAGAGATTTTGTTTTTACCAACTGTCAGTGGGAACATGATGTTCTCTAACACTGTCATATGCGGATATAACGCATAGTTTTGGAATACGAATCCGATGTTACGGTCTTTAGGTTCTGTTGTAACAACTGACGATCCTTTAAATTGGATGTCTCCTCCTGTTGGTGTTAATAATCCTGCGATTAAATTTAAAATTGTTGATTTCCCACAACCACTAGGTCCTAGTAAACAAACTAAGTCCCCTTGTTCAATTGAGAAATTTACTGACTTTAATGCTTCAAAGCCGTTATCGAATACTTTGTTTAAGTCAATAACATCGATCATGACGAATCCTCCAGTTTCTTTTACTTCAATACATTCTATTCTACCATGTTTTTTAGAAACTGAAAACTGAAAAAGTAAAATTTATGAAAGCTTTTTATTGTAGACAGTTATCCCGTTTCTAAGCACAAAAAAAGGGCGAGAAAACCTCGCCCTTTTTACGATTTTTATAACGTGCACAAACCCCTTTAGAGTGCGGTTTTGCATCTAAAAACTTCATGGTTTGTGAACAAAATCTATTAACGTTTAATAATTTTATAGTAACTACGAGAGGTGATTTGGTACACGATGAGGTATACCACAACAAAGATTGCACCAATTACAATTGTCGCGTTTAGCGTTACGTTGCCATCAACCCCAAAAAGCTGAATAATCTTACGATACATCTTGAAGGCAAACGCTGTATGGATAAACGCTGTAACTAGCGGTAAGAAGAAGACAATCAACACTTGACGGTTGATCGATTTCTTGATGGTCTTTTGATCGATACCGAGTTTTTGTAAAATCACGAAACGGTCACGGTCTTCGTATCCTTCAGAAATTTGTTTGTAGTAAATCACAAGTACTGCACCGATAAAGAACGCAACGGAAAGAAGTGCCCCTACAAAGAGTAAACTACCCATAAATCCGTAGATGTCTTTGGCCGCATCCTCTCTACTTCCAACTGTAATGAAATCCTCATCTTTTGCTTCAAGCACGTTAACGTAGGCCTCAAACTCTTCTGTTTTTTCCTGAGTGTCTGTCGATGTATTCCACAATGCGTAATAGAATCCACGGCCAAGTTTAGCGTCAATCATCTTTGACGGATCCTTTACAACGGCTACATAAACGTTATCCGCAACATATGGCAATTGTGGCAATTTTTCTTTAAAGCCGGTGCTGTCCATCATCTCTTTGACTTGAAGTGTCAATTGTCCGTTCACACGAATAGCCGAAACATTTTTGTCGGCTCCTTTAACCAGTCCTAGAACGACTTCATTGTCACTTGGCTTGTAATTCGTTCCAAAGATGCGATTGTAATCATCCGCGGAGAGGAAAGTAATGAACGCAGCCGGGCTATCTCCTGGATAGACTCCCTCGATGTCCACTCCGCCTTCCATACTTTTTGCGGCACGAAGTACGCTAAGGTAATTCATTTCATTGGTAACGGTGCCCTTCGATTGCGCCTTGATCTTACTAATTTGTTCTGTAAGTTGGGGAATCGTAGAAGTATCTTCGACGAATGCTGTTGCCGAATAATCTGTTGGATAGCTTTTCTTCAATAAATCGGCTGTCCCTGTTTGCAATGCGACCGTTGTGGCTAATGTGACAAGCACCATCGTTGATAAAATACAAATACTTGCAAGGCCCGCCGCATTTTTACGCATACGGAATTTTAAATTCGAAATCGAAATAAAATTCGTTGGTTGATAAAAGAGACGTTTGTTCTTCTGCAAAAGAGTTAGAAGCGCAATCGAACCTGCATCGAATAAAATATACGTTGCTAAAACAACTAATAGGACCGCTACGAAGAATGAATATAGCGCTGCAACTGGTGCTTCAATCGTTTGCGACATATAATACGCGCCCCCAAGAAGTCCTGCACCAATGAGTGCGCGAAGAAGGATAAAGCGTCCCTTCGTTTCTCCTTTTTTCTTTTCAGAAAGCATTTCTAACGGACGGCTCATGTACATCTTTGTCGCATTTAAGAAGAAGACAACCCCGAAAATAAACGCCATCGAAACCAGTACAAAACCGACGCTACCGAGTTGCATCGAATACTCGATGCCGATTGGAATTCGAATGAGCTTCAATAAAACGGCAAACGAGAAGCGATGGAACACGATTCCAAGCACAATCCCTAGCCCCACGCTGACCACTGAGAATAGAAGCAATTCAATGAAACTTAACAATTGAATGTTTTTTCGGTCGAGTCCAAGGATGCTATATAGGCCGTATTCTTTTAATCGATTTTTCGTCACGAAGGCATTCGCGTAAAGAATCGTTAAGAGTGCCACGAGCTGAACCACGATAACCCCAAAGCCCAATGTTTGCGCAATGGCTCCCCCTCCACGAAGAGTGGAAAGTTCCGGCATCGCAGATAAGGCGTGTGTGATATAGAGAATCATCGTTACCATTATGGTCGTCAGTGCATACGGCAAATATAACGAATGATTCTTTTTTAGATTCGATGTCGCCATCGAAAAAATGAGTTTAAACATGGATTTCACCTCTATTTGCCATCGCAGTTAATGTTTCTGAGATCAACTCGAACATTTGTTGATCACTTCTTCCTTCACGGTATAACTGATTATAAATCAAGCCGTCTTTAATGAAAAGAACTCGTTTGGCACGACTAGCAGCAACCGTACTGTGCGTTACCATTAAAATCGTTTGTCCGTTTTGATTAATTTTATCAAATAAATCGAGAGTATTGCTAGCTGATTTTGAGTCAAGCGCTCCAGTTGGTTCATCGGCTAATAACAAACTTGGATCTGTGATCATCGCACGGCCAATCGCCACACGTTGTTGTTGCCCGCCTGATAGTTCATAAGGATATTTCTTCAGTAAATCTTTAATCCCTAGCATTTGCGCAATCGGTTCGACCTTTTGCTTCATTTCTGAAATCGGACGGCGAGCTAACACGAGCGGCAACACCATATTATCATAGACCGATAAAGTTTCTAATAAGTTGAAGTCTTGGAACACGAACCCTAAATGGTCGCGGCGGAATTCCGTAAGAACTTTAGAAGAGATATTTTGAATATTTTCTCCGTTTAAAAAGACTGTGCCAGAAGTTGGACGGTCAAGTGTCGCTAAAATATTTAAGAGCGTTGTTTTCCCTGAACCCGATTCCCCCATCACGGCTACATATTCGCCTTCTTCAACCGAGAAGCTGATGTCTTTGAGCGCTGTTACTTCAGCTGCTCCAAAGCGCGTTTGATAGTTCTTTTGTAAATGTTGTACATCTAATAATGTCATTGTTTTCACCCTTTACTTTGATTTGTTGACCTTAGTATAGTCCACTCGTAAAGGGAAATCATGACACTATCCTATCATTTTATCCCCGTTTCTTACATTTTTGTCACTTTGAAAAAAGCACAAAAAAAGAGGCTTCGCACGGAAACCTCTTTTGGAGTTGGAATTGATTAACGTTTAATAATTCTGTAGTAACTACGTGAAGTGATTTGGTACACGATAAGATATACGACTACGAAAATCGCACCAATCACAATTGTCGCGTTTAATGTGACGCTGCCGTCAACCCCGAAGAGTTCGATAATCTTACGATACATCTTGAAGGCAAACGCTGTATGGATAAACGCTGTGACAAGCGGTAAGAAGAATACAATCAACACTTGACGGTTGATAGACTTCTTGATCGTCTTTTGATCGATACCGAGTTTTTGTAGGATAACGAAACGGTCACGGTCTTCGTACCCTTCAGAAATTTGTTTGTAGTAAATGACAAGAACTGCACCGATGAAGAATGCGATGGAAAGAAGTGCACCCACTAAGAGCAAGCTTCCCATGAAGGCGTAGAGCGTTTTAGCCTCTTCATTCTTACTGCTTAATGCCATGGCATCTGCCTTGTATTGATTCTTCACGCTCTTATACGCAGCCCATTCAGCATCACGTAACTCAAATGGTGTATTGGTATTCCAAGTAAAGTAATACATCGCTTGCCCAGCCACTGGGTTTAAGTACTGCATTGGATCTTTTACAATCCCCACATACTGATTATCCGCCACATAAGGTAATTGCGGCATCACTTTTGCGTATGGAGTCCCATCAATCATCTCTTTAACGGTAATCGTCGCGTTATACACAACCGAATACGTCTTTACTTCCGAAATTTGTTTAACGTCCCCTTTAATGTGGCCGACAATCATTTCCTTTTCGCCAACCGTGTAGTTCGTCCCAAACATCTTATTATATTGGTCCACAGAAACAAGGGTGAACATCGCTGCAGGACTATCTCCTGAGTTCACATTCGCAAAGTCGAATCCGTTCTCCGTACGTTGACCGAAACGAAGCACGTTTAAAAATGTCTTCTCGTCTTTCAATTGACCTTTCGTTTGTTCCTTAATCTTTTGAACGATTGGAGGATATTGATCCATATCCTTTTCTAAAACAAAGTAAGCAACTGCAGAGTAATCTGTTGGATAGTTGCTATCGAGTCTGGCTGTTGTCCCACGTTGAAGCGCTATGGTTGTCGCCATTGTAACAAGTACCATTGTGGAAAGGATACACACGCTGGCAAGTCCGGCAGCATTTTTACGCATACGGAATTGCAAGTTTGAAATCGAAATAAAGTTTGTTGGTTGATAGAACAACTTCTTATTCTTTTGCAAGATAGATAGAAGCGCAATCGAACCAGCGTCGAATAAAATGTAAGTCGCAATGACTACTAATAATACGGCTAAGAAGAAGTATAAGAGAGCTTTAACCGGTGACTCGATGGATTGTGACATATAGTAGGCACTTCCAAGAATCCCTAGACCGATGATAGCACGAACGGCAACGGCGCGGCCTTTCTTCTCCCCTTTTTTCTTTTCTTTTAATAATTCAAGCGGACGGCTCATGTAAATCTTCGCTGCATTCAAAAAGAACACAAGAACGAAGATGGCCACCATCGTTAACAGAACAGCAATAATACTTCCGAATTGGAAGGAGTATTTAATACCGATATCGTATTGAATCAGTTTCAATAGAATCGCAAATGATGCCGCATGGAAAATCACACCGAGGATTAACCCTACACCAATGCTTAAAACGGCAAAGACAACTAACTCAATAAAGCTGAGCAATTGAATATTCTTACGGTCAAGACCGAGAATACCGTATAAACCGAATTCTTTCGCACGGTTTTTCATCACGAAGGCATTCGCGTACAGCACGACCACAAGTGAGACGACTTGAACAATCACGAACCCAAAGCTAAGTGTTTTGGCCATCGCTGACCCACCTTCTAGATGAGCGAACTCTGGCGTTGCAGCAAGGGCGTTCGTTACATATAGCACCACCGTTACCATAACGGTTGCGAGTGCAAATGGTACATAGAGAGCACGGTTCTTACGTAAGTTCGTAATCGCCATAGAACGCAGTAGATTAAACATGTTCCTCACCTCTGTTTGCCATCGCAGTTAATGTTTCTGAGATTAATTCAAACATTTGTTGGTCCGTTCTTCCTTCACGGTATAATTGGTTATAAATTAAACCGTCTTTAATGAAAAGAACGCGTTTGGCACGACTTGCGGCAACTGTACTGTGTGTTACCATTAAAATCGTTTGTCCGTTTTGATTGATTTTATCGAATAAATCTAATGTATTGCTTGCTGATTTTGAGTCCAACGCCCCTGTTGGTTCATCGGCTAAGAGTAAGCTTGGGTCTGTAATCATCGCACGGCCGATTGCCACACGTTGTTGTTGACCTCCAGATAATTCATATGGATATTTCTTCAATAAGTCCTCAATGCCTAACATTTCAGCGATTGGTTGAACTTTCTTTTCCATTTCGTCGATTGGACGACGTGCTAACACAAGTGGTAATACCATATTGTCATACACGGATAATGTTTCTAATAAGTTGAAGTCTTGGAACACGAACCCTAAGTGGTCACGACGGAATTCCGTTAATACTTTATCAGAAATCTTTTGGATGTCTTCCCCGTTTAAAAGCACAGTTCCATCTGTTGGACGGTCTAGTGTCGCTAAAATATTTAATAGCGTTGTTTTACCAGAACCAGATTCCCCCATGACTGCTACATATTCGCCTTCTTCTACTGAGAAGTTAATATCTTTTAACGCAGTCACTTCAGCGGCTCCAAAACGTGTTTGATAAACTTTTTGTACGTGTTGTACATCTAATAATGTCATTGTTGTCACCCTTCATTGTTTTATAGATAGCTTCATTATACTGTATAGCGTGAAACTTTTCACTCTATTCTATAATTTTTCCAATCTAGAGAGCTTGTTTGCGTAAAAAAAGTCCAAACGGTTCGTTCGGAAGTTGAATTAAATCAAAATCCGAACAATGTGTTGTTTTAAGTCTGTTTTCAGTTATAAAAACCGTGAATAACGAACTATAAATAAAAATTATAACTAAAAGTATGTTTTTAAGATTGACTTTTCACAAACTATCCAGTATCCTATCTATATAACATATCGAAACGCAATGAAAAGAAGAGTAAAAAATAAAACTTCATAGAGAGCTTACGGTTGGTGCGAGTAAGCAAGTCGTTATTTTTGAACATGATCTTTGAGCAGATTGTCCGAAACCTTAAGACAATCCGGGTACTCCCGTTATCAATCATCCGTCTATGCGGAAAAGGTCTTCTCCCCCGAAGACGAACAAAGGTGGTACCACGACTGCAACTCGTCCTTTTAGCAAGCGCTAGAAGTGCGGGCTTTTTTATTTTCGTTTCATGAAAACACACTTAGGAGGAAATCAACATGGCTGAAGTAGAAAGCTTTACACTAGACCATAACAAGGTGATTGCACCTTACGTTCGCTTAATCGCAAACGAACATGGTAAGAAAGGAGACGTCATTTCAAACTTTGACATCCGCTTCTTACAACCGAATAAACAAGAAATGCCAACAGGTGTCGTTCATACATTCGAACACCTATTAGCAGATTTATTACGCGACCGCTTAGAAGGAATCATCGACATCTCCCCATTTGGCTGCCGTACGGGTTTCCATTTAATCCTTTGGGAAGAACGCTCTCCTGAAGATATCGCACGCGCATTAAAATCAACACTTGAAGAAATCGTAAACAACATTCAATTTAAAGATATTCAAGGCGTCTCTGCCGTACAATGCGGAAACTACCGCGACCACTCATTATTTGGCGCGAAAGAATACGCCAAACAAGTTTTAGAACAAGGCATCAGCATTGACCCATTCGTTCGCAAAGTTATTTAATCAATTGTCATTCAGTAAGAAACAGTAGACACCTAGACTGGAGGAAACCCCCATATGAAATTAAAAACTATCGCTAAATCACTCATCGCCCTTTCTACTGCATTCGTCTTAGGCGCTTGCGGAAACAACGCTTCAAGTTCACAAAGCTCACAAAGCTCACAAAGTTCGCAAGCTTCTGACTCAGGACTTAAAACAGTCAAAATCGCTTCTGTCGGCTCTGACGCAGACATCTGGAGATACATCGCTGAGTCTGAACAAGCGAAAAAAGCAGGATTAAAAATCGAAGTACAAGAAATTAACGGCGGTGTGCCATTAAACGAAAGCGTGGCTGACGGAACAGTTGACGCCAACGCCTTCCAATCTATCGGCTACTTAAAAGGATTTAATGAAGCCAACTCAAACAAAGTCGTTCCAGTTGGCACTACGTATATTGAACCAATGGGGCTTTACTCTAAAAAGGTAAAATCACTAAACGACCTACCAAACGGTGCGAAAGTGGCTTTACCAGACAGTCCATATAACACTACTCGTGCGCTACGCTTATTAGAAAGTGCTGGTTTAATTAAATTACCAAGTGACTTCAAAGATGGCACTGGCACTCCTAGCGACATCATAGAAAACAAGAAAAACCTTGAATTCCTACTGATCGATGACACTACAAGCGTACGTGTATTAGACGACACTGATTTAATCGCAATCGGAAACACTATCGCCCTTGAAGGTGGTTTAAACGTATTAAAAGACTCACTCTTCTATGAAAAAGCAGACGCATCTACGATCACAAGCATCAACGTGATTGCCGTGAAAGCAGAAAATGCCGATAAAGAAGAATACAAAAAATTAGTGGACCTCTACCACGACCCAGAAATCCAAAAATACATTTCTGAGAAGTTTGCAGGAACAAAAGTGGAAGTGAAGAAACCTGTTTTTGAAGTGTGGGGTAAATAATTCATGAAGATTGCTATCGTTGCAGCGATGAAAGAAGAGTTGCATCCATTTGAAGAGCATTTCGCACCCGGAAAAGTAGTCTTTGAAAAAGGTCCTATCCGACTCCTAGAAGTACATGAGAACTTATATCTTGTACAGTCAGGTATCGGAAAAGCCAATGCCGCTGCCGCTGCTGCATGGTTATGCGACAAAATTCATCCTGACCTCATTATTAATACCGGGACAACAGGAAGCTTTAATCCCGCATTCGACTTGGCCGATGTCATTGTTTCTACAAAATTCGCCTATAGCGACGTGGATGCGACTGGCTTCGACTACGCCTGGGGACAAGTCCCTCAGATGCCAGCCGACTATCCTGTAGATGATTATTTACACGGAAAAATTGTCGAACTTCTGCGCGAAAAAGTAAGTGGATTTAACATCCAAACTGGCTTTATCGCAACAAGTGACTCGTTTATGAGTTCGGTAGATGCCGTTACTACGATTCGCGAAAAATTACCAGACATCGTCGCAAGTGATATGGAGGCCGCTCCTATTGCACAAGTGGCTAGCTTCTATAACATTCCCGTACTAAACGTGCGTGGTGTGAGCGACCATGTGGGTGGAGATGCCCCTGATACCTTCGAGGAAACACTCGAAAAAGCATCTCAAAACGCATTCGAAGCAGTGCGTATTATCGTTGAAAAATTCCTATAAATCTCCCTAGATTTACCGCAAACGCTAAACGCGAAAAGGAGCGCAGGCTATACTCGCCTCGCTCCTTTTTGTGTGTTGTCGCAGAATTAAACTTTTTCTTACTGTTAGTTGGTGCAAAAGTGATATTCAGATGCACTATTCATGTAAAAGAACAATGAAAAAGAATCAGTTTATTGAAAGAATAGTGGGGAATCGCATCGGATGCGAATTAGTAGGAGCTAAAACTGCAAGTTTTTGCTTCTACTTTGAGGCTCCGAAGGCGAGAGACTACAGGCTCGAGCCGCTGCCCCACTATAACTCTTTCAATTTTAAACTGATTCTTAGAGTTGTTCTTTTAAAGCTATTTAACTTTCAAAATATCTTCTTTTGCGTGGATAAGCTCTGTAATCAATTGACAGTAAGGTGTTGGAATACCATATTCCTTCCCTTTTCTAGCCACAAATCCGTTCAAAAAGTCTACTTCAGTAAAGCGGTGATTTTGAATTAAGTCTTGGTGCATTGAAGGATAGTGTCCGCGAACTTTATTAGAAGCTGTATACACATAATCTTTCATCGCCACCGGATCAAGATGCACGCCTTCTTTTTCCGCAACGGCAACGAATTCACTGATAATTTGCGTTACGATAGCTTCGGCAGTTGAAGTATCGAACACCTCGCCGATATTCGCATCTAAGATGGCGCATGTTGCGTTCATCGTACCGTTCACACACGCTTTACGCCATGTTGAGAAATGAACGTCTTCGCTGTAGCTTGCATTCAAGCCCGCTTTGTCCATCACTTCTACTAATTCTTTAGCAATCGCCACACCACTTGGGTCCGCCGCTTGCATTTCCACCGTACCAGTTCCGCCTAGACGCGCTACCCCTGGTTCGATTAGCCCCGCAGTCCAAATCGTTACCCCCATAATAATGTTTTTACGAGGAACGTATTTCGCCATAGTGTCTTCGTGTCCAAGACCATTTAAAAGACAAAGCACTTTTGTATCTTCATGGATAATTGCTTTAATCTTTTCGAGCATTTCGCCTAATTTCATCGATTTTGTAAATGCGATGACTACATCAACCTCTTCAGTTGCTTCTTCTGGACGAATAATTTTGATATCAATCGTATCCGTGTTATCTCCATCAACGACTTTCAATCCATTCTTTTGGATAGCTTCGATATGCGCTGGCCATTCGTCGATCAACGTCACCTCTTGCCCTGTTTTTGTTAACATGTACCCGAAACGGCACCCCATTGCTCCTGCACCCGCAATTGCGATTTTCATTTTAACTCCCCTTTTCTATTAAACGGTTAATTTGTAATCTTCTGGTTGAATCCATTTTAACACTTTTTCGAATAAATGAACGAATACGATGTTCAACGCGATTGGCGCAACGACGAAAATAAGTGTCACGATAACAATATTCATCACACTCCATCCACCCTCTGCTAAGTTCAACGCATTGATGGGTCCTACTAATCCGCTGAAACCGAAGCCTGCACTTTGAGGTGTTCCTTGGATGTTAAATAAAGCTGCTAACACACCAAGTACGGCAGATGTACACATCATTGGTAATAAGATTTTTGGTTTTGCCAACACATTCGCCATTGACATTTTTGGTGAGCCGATGAAATGCGCAATCGCCGTTCCTTTTGGATTCACTTTCCATCCCGCAATCGCAAGACCAAATCCAGCCGCACAGATTCCAAGGTTTGCTGCCCCTGAACCTACACCGCTAAGACTAATCGCCACGGCAATCCCTACTGTTGTAAACGGAGAAACGATTAACATACAGAAAATAACGGCTAATAATAAACACATAATAACTGGTTGTAATGATAATAGCGTTCCGATTCCTTGTCCTAATAATGTTGTTAAAGTTTTGATGTACGGTAAAGCAAGACGTCCCGCACCACCAACAACGACTAATAACACCGTTGGAATCACGATAATAGAGTATGCTTTAGCTTTATTGCCAAACCATAAAATGACTGCTGCCCCTAACGCTGCAGTAAGCCCCATCGTAATGATGTCCCCTGTACCGCTAAAGATAATTCCTTTCACGTCAGGATTGAAAGTTGCTACACCGCCGGCAAATAAAACGGCTAGTGCAAGTGCTCCTGTTTGAATTGGAGTGAATTTGAAGAATTGGCCGACCATCAATCCGATGATTGCCCCCATTAATGTATTGGCCACTTGGGTTGCTTGGATGATTAATTGGCCTTGTGGGAATACTGGTAATAACGCCTTCACTAATTCACCAAGTAATGCTCCTGGGATAAGTGTAACGACCACGCCTAATGCAAGTGCGTTAAGGACGTTCATCGTGAACTCTTTCCCGCTGTATTTCTTTTGTTCCATAAACCTTCCACCTTTCATAAGATTGGCTTTATTATACCATACCACCTCGCTTTTATTGTGATATTTTTAGCTAAAAAGCAAAGAAATTAAAAGATAAAAGCCGTAGGCTTATTGTAAATGATTATAAAAGTCAATTTAACTCCTCAGACACAAACTGATTACTACGAATCATTACGGATGTTTCCATAATCGCTGTAGTGGGGTACCGGTTCGAGCCTTAGGTCTCTCACCTTCAAAGCCTCAAAAAGGGAGTAAGGAATAAATTCCTAACTTCCTTTAGTTCGCATTTGATACGATTCCCCACCACTGCGATTATAGAATCCGTAAGATTCTTCGTAATCTCTGTTTAGTGAATTTATATTTGCAGAACGCCTACGGTCTTTTATCTTGGTTCTTCTGAAAATATCACTGTGCTGCGAAGTATGCTAAGCCCATCTTATAAAAGCTTCGTTATGGTGGGATGAGTTCCAAGGAGTGTGCGCTTCCTAACCCCTGCTGATTAGGCGGGGTTACACTTCGGAACATTACGTTGGTGAAATTATCATATATGGTAATTATCATATATGATAATTTTCAAAATTGTGACAAAAGAAAAAGGCCGGACGTATTGTCCAGCCGCGGAGTCTTTAGAATTATAATCCTGGTGCTTCGTTGATTGTTGCTGTAAGCATCCAAACTAATTTTTCTAATGCGCCTTTTGCACCAATGAAGATATCTTGTGTTACATCATCGCCTTCTTCACCAGTTACGTCGATACCTTTTTGGTAAAGGTCGATTAAGTAACGGTACCCTACTAATAAATGACGGATGCGGTCTTCCATGCTGTCGCTGTAGTTTCCTTTAGCATCGGCAATCTTAGTGTTGTCGGCAAATTCACGTAATGTTGAATAAGGAGCTCCACCTAATGTGATAAGACGTTCTGAAACTTCATCTAATTGAGCGTCTAACATTCCCATGTGTTCATCCATTAATGGGTGCATTGTCATGAAAGTAGCTCCGCGCATGTACCAGTGAGCTTGGTGTACGATTACTGATTGTTGGCTTAAATCAGCCACTAATTGATTTAATACTTGTTTTGTTTGTTCTTTTGACATATTCATTACCTCTTTCTTATTTAGAATTATTCTAAACTATGAATATAGTATACTCCCGTTTTGGAACGTTGTCAATAGAAATACATGAAAAAGTACAGGAAATTTTCCCTGCACTTTCATCATTATTTTTTCGCTAAATCAGTGATGTAGTCGAAGAAGGCATCGCGGTCGACGTGGTAGACAAGGTCGACTGGACGGCCCTTTTCGGCTTTGACGGTACGGCCACGGCTAGCACCGGCCACAATTACGTCGCTGTTCACAACAGAACGTTTGACAAGGTCTTCTTTTCCGAATGAAGCCGTCGTTAATACGTCCCATAAGAAATATGTTGAGTTCGTTACGTAGTGAGTGAGCGGCGGAACGATGGCGTAACATTGACCTAGGAAGTCAACGCCTTCGATGGCGCGTTCTTTTGCCCAGCGGTCGCGAACATCTAGAGACAATGGCACCATGTTTGTACTTTCAAGCGCCACAAGTTCGATTTGGATGCCTGATTCCCAAACGCGTTTTGCCGCAAACGGATCCCAGTACACGTTCCACTCTGCAGTGCCGTCGTGTTCAGGGTCTTCCACGTTCCCCATATCAAGGAAAGTTCCACCCATCCAGTACAGTTTGCCGATGTTTTCTTCGATGGTTGGGTCTTGGTCTAACGCACGTGCTAAGTCTGTTAATGGTCCTACGAATACAAGGTCCACTTTCTCGTTAGATTCTTTTAAGGCACGGATTAAATCTTCGTGCGCTTTTAATGGTGAATCTTGCACCGTAATTGGTTTATGTTCGTTTAAGATTGGAAGTGCGTCCACTGTGAAGGCATGCATTCTCCACTCTTTCGGGAATGGGTTCACAGGGCGTGAGTCTGAAGAAGCGACTTTCAATTGTTTGTCCTTTTCAGAGCCGAACTTATGAATAATCTTCTTGCTGGCTTCCACCGCTGGTAATAAATAGCAGTCCGCTTCGATAACGCCGACCCCTACTAATTCCACGTCTTCCATTTTTAATAGTAAATATAATGATACTAAATCATCCACGCCACCATCGTGGTTTAAATAAACTTTACGCATTTATGAGTTACTCTCCTTTAAAATGGTTTTCTTGCACTGTTCATTATACCTAAAAACGAACGATAAATAAACTATTTAATATAATGTTTGGTTTTAATTTTTAGTGCATTCAAGAGAAGTTTATGGTACACTGTTTCTAATCATTTTTTAATGTTAGGCTGTGACTCAATGAAAAAGAAATTATTAGATACGATTATTATAGGATTTGCCCTGTTCGCCATCTTCTTTGGTGCCGGAAACTTAATCTTCCCACCTTACCTTGGCGTAACGGCTGGGGAAAACTGGGGAATTGCAACACTTGCATTTTTAATCAGCGACCCACTGTTATCGGTTGTTGCCGTCATGGTCGTTGCCACACTTGGCGGTAGCGCACTCGCGGTCGGGCGACGCATTCACCCTGTCTTTGCAGGCGTCTTGAATGCCATCTGTGTCCTTTTAATTGGACCGATTTTTGCCGTTCCACGTACCGGAGCATCCACGCATGAAATTTTCGTACAATCGTATTTCCCAAGCGCACCACAATGGATTACTTCCCTCGTATTCTTCGGGATTGTCCTCTGGATCACGTACCAGGAAAACTCCGTCATGGATGCCATCGGAAAATACTTAACACCGATTCTACTGGTGATTCTCTTCTGTATTTTCGTGGCCGCTATCATTCAACCAGATGCAACATTTGCCCAAACAGACGGAACCGGACTTTTCGCACAAGGATTTAAAGAAGGGTACCAAACCATGGACGTGCTCGGAGCGCCACTCTTAGCCGGAGTCGTGATGAAAGATATTACGCGCCGTGGGTATTTAAATAAAAAAGACCAATTCAGAATGATGTTCGGCGTCGGAATCGTCGCGTTCGTCCAGCTCGCAGTCGTGTACTCAACACTCGCTTACAGCGGAGCCAGCATGAGCACAGTCATCGACACAACTGCGCAACGTGCCGCAATGCTTACAACAATCGTGAAGAACTTACTCGGTTCTTGGGGTCAACTCGCGATGGGCCTTGCTGTCTGCTTCGCCTGCCTCACAACTGCGATTGGCTTAACAACTACTTGCGGTCAGTATTTCGAAGAAGTCTCAAAAGGAAAATTACAATACAAGAAAATCATCCTTGTCACTGTGGCAGCGGAATTCATCATCTCACTTGTCGGCGTAGATTCACTCATTAACCTAGCCGTTCCAGTGTTGACATTCATCTTCCCAATCGTGATTGCATTGATTCTCTTCTCTGCCTTCGACCAATACATCCCATACGACTGGACGTATCTTGGAGCAGTCGTGGGAGCCGGAATCGTCGGCCTCGTACAAGGAATCAACACCCTCTCACAACTTTTAGGCGGAAACCTACTCGAAGACGCAGCTACATGGATTGGTACCTTCCCACTAGCCACATACGGCCTTGAGTGGATTGTCCCAACCTTCGCCGGCGCACTTCTCTTCACTATCGCCGCCGCCATCCTAAAACCAAAACAACTCGAATTCGATTAAAAAACGGAGCCTCCAGCTCCGTTTTTTGTTTCCCTCCGACAGCTTTGCCCTTTTAAAAAGGGCGGTTTGTATATGTCATTTTTATTGGGATAGGTAATCCCTGCTCCAAATGCAGAGCCCCAAGTCTGTGGAGCTTTGCGGTGACGAACGGAAAAACTTGCGGATCAATCATAGTAGTCGTACGGAAAAGCAACCAATGCGAAATAGAGCCACAAGGCAATTCATTGTCCTGTGGCTCTTTAAGGCTTGGTAGGATTGAGACCTAGGCTCAATCCGGTACCCGACTTACAATCATTATTGATGAATCCGTAAGGATTTTTCTTTGCTTATATAACTATTTCTATTCCACAGACTTGAGAGCTTCTAGCATATCTACGCGTTTGAGCCAACGATTCACGACTATACCTAGTACCGCTAGAATCATCACTACCACCACTGCAGGAACAGCGTAGATCAACCAGCTTACCGCAGGGTTAAACATTACTGTATCCGGCGGAATGATGGTAAGCATGTAGCTATGCAATCCAAGTCCAACTGCAAATCCAGCAAGAATACCAATCAATGAGAGATAAATCGTTTCACGGTAAATATACATCGTAACTTCATTGTTATAGAATCCGAGTACTTTAATCGTTGATAATTCACGAATCCGTTCAGATACGTTGATGTTTGTTAAGTTGTATAATACAACGATTGCAAGTAACACAGATGCTCCCACGAGGACACCCATAACTCGGTTTAGCGACTCAACGATTGTTTCGACTTGCGCTTTGAGAGAGGAATTTTGAACAACTCCTTTTACGCCGTCTAATTCCATAAATTTCGCGGCCATCTGCGCTGTAGCTTCTCGAGAATGATCATTCAACAAAATGAGGTTCGCGTTATCCGTAGAAACTTTCCCAAATGCTTTTTCATAAGTATCTTCATTCATCACCATAAAGTGGTTCATATACATCTCAGCAATGCCATCAACTTTTACAGTGATTTCTTTACCGTCGCTAGTACGAACAGTGAAATCGTCGCCTACTTTTGTATTTGTAAGGTTTGCGATTTTTTCTGAAAGAATTACGCCGTTTCCATCAAGAGATAATTCTTCTCCCGTCGCACGGTCTTTCAATTCAATATATTTCGATAAATCTGAGGCTTCTGAAGGGTTCACAACCAATGTAGTAATCGCTTGTTCGTCTTGTTTTGCCCCAGCTACTTTTGTTACTTTTTCATAATGAAGTCCCATTGAAGATTCAACACGTGGGTCTTTCAATAAATCAGAAATTTCTGTTTCTTGTTGTGCTGATGTATGTTCTTTATCCGCAACAATCATATCGTATTTAATAATATTCACGAATTGACGGTTGTTTAAATCAGCGATTGAAGAACGAATTCCAAGACCTGCAAAAAGAAGTGCAATGGAGCCACATACACCGAAGATAGTCATGAACATACGTTGTTTGTAACGGAAGATGTTCCGTGCTGTTACTTTCTGAGTGAAGCTCATACGGTTCCATAATGGAGTGATTCGTTCTAATAAAATCTTAGAACCTGACGTTGGAGGTTTTGGCAAGAGTAATTGCGCTGGTTTTTCACTAAGTTCTTTACGCGCTGCAAGGTACGCAGGAAGAACAGCTGAAATCAATCCAAGTCCGATTGTGGCAAGTGTAATCCATGGATAGAAATGATATTCCAATGGAGCTACAACGATTTTAGAGCTATACGTGTTGTAAATAATGTTTGGCAATAATAAATGACCCGCTACAAGCCCAATTGCTGTTCCAATCATACTTGTGACAAATCCATAAATTAAGAATTTACGAATGATATCGCGATCGTTATATCCTAACGCTTTGAAAGTACCTGCTTTGATACGTTCCTCGTCAACAAAACGTGCCATTGTTACGAATGTTACGAGAGATGCGATGAAGTATAACACGATTGGGAAGATGTTTCCTACGTTATTTACGATAGACGCATTGTTTTCAAATGAAATGTATCCTTCTGAACCAGGAATTTCACGGCGTGTATAAACGTTGTATGTTGGAAGAGATAATTCATCCACACGTTCTTGCGCTTCTTCTAGTTCTTTCTTCTTGTCAGCAATTTCAGGATCCGCTTTAGCTTTGGCTTCATCGTATTCCTTTTGTTTTTCGGCGAGTGTTTGTTTCGCGTCGTTTAATTCTTTTTCTTTATCTGCAATAGTTTGTTTCGCAGCATCGAGTTTTGCAACACCATTAGCATATTCCGCAGATTTAGCTTCGTAAGTTGCAAGAGCTGTTTGATATTGTGTTAATCCATCTTGATATTCAGATTGTTTTTGGATTAATAACGCTTCGGCTTGGTTATAAGCGTCCACACCCGCATCATACTCTGCCACTTTTTGTTCGTAGAGAGTTTCGTTTTGTTGGTATTGTGCTAAACCGGCTTCGTATTGTTGTTTCCCCGCTGTTAATTGTTGTTCTTTTTGAGCAAGAGCAGCCTTTGTTTGAGCTTTCACCGTTTCATCCGGAATCGCTTCAGCTTGTTGTTTTGCAGCTGTTAGGGCTGCTTCTTGTTGATCCAATGTTTGTTTTGTGGCATCTAACTGTGCCTTAGCGGCATCTAATTGTTTTTTGCTTTCATTCAATTTCGCACTTGCTTCACTAAGCGCTTGTTGTTTTGCGTTTAATGTTGCCCAACCATTATCAATTTGCGCTTTGGCATTAGCTAAACGAGTGGCAGCACTTTCCAATTGTGCTTGCCCTGATGCTAATTGCACTTGCGCTTCATCAAGAGTCGCCTGACCGTCTGCGGCTTGTTGTTTTGCATCCGCTAATTGAGAGTCGCCATCTTTAATTTTTTGGCTTCCTTCGTCCAATTGTTTTGAAGCCTCATCTAATTTATCTGTGGCTTCTTGAATTTTAGAATTTCCGTCATCAATTTTTGATTGTGCTTCTGATTTAATTTCATTTAAACGACGTTGTGGTTCGCCCACGAAAAGATCTTGTAAAGCTGTTTTATCGTTATAGACACGATCGATATAGTCTTGGCTGAATGGGCTAAGGTCACGTAAGTCGTGGTAAGCCACACGTGCAATCATATATACATCCGAATCGAACGAATCTTTCGTGACAACTGCGTATCCTTGTAACTCACCAGAACCTGCTGTTGATTGTCCCATGTTAACACGTGAAAGGATTTCAGATGAGTTCACGAATCCTGTAATCGTAAATTCGTGATCTTTTAAAACTGTCTTTCCATTAATGCCTTCTTTTTCAGAGAACTTAACTTTGTCGCCTACTTTATACTGATTTTGGTAAGCAGCTGTCAATGCAATTTCTCCACGTTGAGTTGGAAGCGTCCCTTCCACTAAATCATACGTTGAGACTTTCTCTGGCTCTGAGAAGATACGGATTGGAGTGGATGTTCCTTCGAACACAACATCTTTTAAATAACCGTATTCTACGTCGGCATCACTAGCTATTGATTCTAATAATTGTTGGTCTTTGTCTGATAAACCGTAGTCACCAACCACGGCCACGTCTGCTGTATTATGTTCTTTGAAGAAATGTTCAGCGGTTACTTCCATATCTGGTGGTGTTACTTTAAGGCCGACTAATGCGAAAGCTCCAAGTGCCATTAAGGAAGCAATCGAAATTACTCGTCCTTTTGAGTTTGAGAAAGATTGTCGAACATCTTTCCAATATGTTTTCCCTGTCATATCAATTACTCCTTAATACTAATACTCTAACTCTTCGATTTTTTGTGGATTTGGATTTAAGTCGATGCTTTGAACACGTGCATCGTGCATACGAATGACGCGGTCCGCAATCGGCGCAAGTGCCCCATTGTGCGTTACGATAATAACAGTAGCGCCTTTTTCACGGGCCATATCCTGTAAAATCTTCAATACTTGTTTCCCAGTCTTGTAGTCAAGCGCTCCTGTCGGTTCATCACATAAAAGAATTTTTGGATTTTTTGCAACGGCACGTGCAATCGCTACACGTTGTTGTTCCCCACCAGATAATTGCGCCGGGAAGTTGTTGAGACGATTTCCTAACCCAACATCTTTTAATGTTTCCGTTGGGTCAAGTGCGTCTTTTACGATTTCAGATGCTAACTCAACATTTTCTTTTGCTGTTAAATTTGATACCAAGTTATAGAATTGGAAGACGAATCCAACATCTTCACGACGATAAGTTGTTAATTGGTGTGCATTGTAGTTCGCGATGTCTACTCCGTCGATAATGACTTGTCCTTCATCGTTTGTATCCATTCCTCCGAGAATATTTAACACTGTTGATTTTCCCGCTCCTGAAGAGCCAAGAATGATCACAAGTTCTCCTTTTTCAATTTCAAAGGTAATATCGTTATTCGCAACAATTTCTGTGTCTCCTGTTTGATAACGTTTGTAGCTATGTTTCATTTCAATGTATGCCATAATATTTCATCCTTTTCATCTGTGTATTTCAACCGTTAAATGAACAACGTGTTGATTATTTCATGTGTATACTTTATAATAGACTTAAGAAAAAAACAATACACAATAATCAACAATGTGTTGATTTAAGGGAGAAATTTAAAAATGACGACACAAAAACGAAAAACCACCACAAAAAGCGATTTAAAAGGAGCACTCACAAGACTCCTTAAACAGAAGGATTTCGAAGCCATTAGCGTGAGCGATATCACAAGAGAAGCCGGCGTAAACCGAGGAACCTTCTACCTGCATTACATCGATAAATTCGATATGATGGATAAACTCATCGACGAGATTTTACAAAACATCTTAACCCTATTAAAGGAAGGACAGCCGAAAAGTAAGCAAGAGGCCATTCCTAGTATCGTAAAAATCTTTGAGTACTTAAAGGAAGATTTCGACTTTATTCACGCGATGACCTTGAATCGTTTCAACTATACGGCTAAACTCGTTCATGACTTTCTGCTGGAATTAACGCGCCAAATTGGACCAATCAAGAAAAATATCGAGATGGTCTATCCGCTCCCAGACGATTACGCGCAAGAGGTGTTTATCTATAGCAATAGCGCGATTTTCTTCCACTGGATTCAAAAAGGTGGCGTAGAAACCCCTGAAGAAATCGCAAAAATCTTTTTAAGAACGACCGTATAAAGGAGAAAACTCATGCAAAAAAATATTATGAAAGACCCACTCTTCTTAAGCCAAAAATCAACGCCCGCCGACCCAAAAGCTGATGCGCAAGTAGTCCGCGACCTACAAGACACGCTTCGTGCCAACCGTGACCGTTGTGTAGGAATGGCGGCGAATATGATTGGTGTGAAGAAGAACATTATTATCGTAGCGATTGGCCCGATGGATTTGGTGATGTTAAACCCACGCATTACGAAGAAGCAAGGCCCCTACGAAACAGAAGAAGGATGTCTGAGCCATACGGGCACGAAGAAGACGACGCGCTATCAAACGATTGAAGTTGCCTACACTGACCCGAGCGGCAAGAAGCATACGGGAACGTTCACCGACTTCACGGCGCAAGTCATCCAACATGAGATCGACCATTTAGAAGGTATTCTCATATAAATACGATTACTTCAATCCTTGCGGATTGTTTCATCATAGCTGTAATGGGGCAACGGCTTGAGCCTTATGTCTCAAGCTCTACCAAGCTTCAAACTGACTCTACGGGTTTCCCCCTAGAGTCAGTAATTCACATTGGTTGCTATCCCCCATTACTGCTACGATGAATCCGCAAGATTTCCGTAATCGTATTTTTTGAGCTTCTAAATGAACGAGGATGTTGGCTTGTGCAGGGAAGGCGGGACGTGCTCCTTGCGACGGCGGTGTAGTCATCTTCTTCGTTTCATATAGTAAGAAAAAGAAAAAAAGAGAAAAGGGTTGACCCTAACGTAACGTAATAGGTTACACTATCTAGTGTTAGGAGTTGAGGTTATGTATTTAATCAAGCAAGTAAGTGAAATCAGTGGTGTATCGGTGCGCACTTTACATCACTATGACGAAATTGGATTGCTTTCCCCGAAGAAACAGGAAAATGGATATCGCTATTACAGTGACGAGGAGCTTTCCCAATTACAGACAATTCTCTACTATAAATATTTGGGATTTTCGCTGAAAGAGATTAAGTCCCTGATGACACAAAACGAGGATGATCTGTTGCCACACTTGAAACAACAGTTGAAGTTAATGCAGAAAGAAAAAGACCGTCTTCTAACATTAATCGACACATTAGAAAAGACGATTGCGTCTACGGAAAGGAAAATGACGATGACAACCGAAGAAAAATTCAAAGGGTTCACCTTCAAAGACAACGAGAAATATAAACAGGCCGCGACTGAAAAATACGGCGAAAAAGTGATGAACGAAGCCGAAGAAAGACAAAAAGGCAAAGAAGAAATCGTAGCAGACGGCTTCAACAAAATCTGGTTCGCTTTTGCGGATAATATCGAAAAAGGCCTACCAGCAACAAGTACCGAAAACGTGGACTTAGCCAAACAACTGCACCACCACATGTGCACTTATGCCTTCGACTGCTCCATCGATGTCTTCTCAAGCATCGGATTCGGCTACGCGAAAAACGAAGAATTCAGAACGAACCTAGATAAATACGGCAAAGGCGTTGGACAGTACGCTTGCGACGCGATTCAAGCCTATGTTGCACAGGAGAGAAAATAAGAGTACTCTTTCCTAAACAAATACCATTCCATAATTATAAGCAGTCATTGACTGCTTATTTTAATATCATTAAACTTCTTATTCTCTCATTTTTTTAAATTCATTATGCTATAATACCAATTGAGAGCGACATTTTTTTTACAAACATAATTTACTTTTAGAATTTTAAGGAAGATGATAAATGAGTTATCACGTAAAGTTTAACGACATTACCTCCATGCAGGGCCAAACGAATCAAACCATCCAACAATGGGGAGAATCATTAAAAAATCTACAAGAGTCAATTGCCCTCCTCGCAAACCAGAGTGAGCTTCAAGGGAAAGCGATGACGAGTGCAAAGACCTATATGACAGAAGTTCATGGAACATTCATACAAACGCTGATGCAGTTAATGAATGAATATACCGCAAGTTTCTTACTGTATAAAGATGGCTACTATCAAATTGATACGCATAACCATGCGGAATTGCCTGAAGATGTCTATAAAGGGCTTCATTCA
>JAGZLX010000090.1 GCA_018364485.1 Granulicatella adiacens | reverse complement strand
TACGCAAATCTTTATAACCCGCACCTTGCAAAATACCAAATAATGCTTGTGTATCTGGTGATTTATGTGCCTTCAATCCACGCTCTGCCCAACGAGTCGTACGAGCAATTGAATCTTTCACATAATCATGCGTATGGTGGAAATCTGGACACTCATCAAAACTCATGATGATATCTGCCCCTAATTTATTTTGTACATCGATTGAGATTTCAGGAGATAAGAACAATTTAGATCCGTTTAAATGGTTTCTAAAATGAACTCCTTCCTCTTCAATACGACGCATATCACTTAGTGAGAATACTTGGAATCCACCTGAATCGGTTAAAATCCCTTTCTTCCAGTTCATGAAGTTATGTAGTTTACCGGCTTCATCAACAATATCCGCACCAGGACGTAACCATAAATGATAGGTGTTACTTAAAATGATATTGGCACCCATTTCATCTAATTCTTCCGGAGACATTGATTTTACCGTAGCAAGTGTCCCAACCGGCATAAACATTGGTGTTGGAAATGTACCATGTGGTGTAATAATTTCTCCAAGACGAGCGCCTGTATGTTTTTCAGTTTTAATCAGTCTATACTTTACTGCAGGTTCTGTCATTTCATAAATCCTTTCTTCGTTTCATAACTACCTAACTGTACTCTACAAAGGCAAAAATGTCCAATAAAAACGGGAGTAAGTAAATGCCTCACTCCCTGTTTCTTCTATATAATATTAGTCTACAATTTTAGTATAACTGTAACTTGGTTCTTTTAATTTTTCATCAAAGCCTACTTCTAAATTATGACCATGGAAGAACCATTCGTCACCAGTTTCCACAAAATAAGTAATTCCATTTTCAACAACGCTCACATAAGGATTGCTTGGAGCATCTACTTCAACTGCTAGTGAGAATCCTTCATGAATCGGACTGCATCCGTATACCTTTCCTAGGAAACGAACACCACGTTCTTTAGATACACCCATTTCTTCTTCAAACCATGCTTGCGCTCTTTTATCGATTGTTAATTGCATTGTATCCACTCTTTCCTCTAATTTACTCTCTCATTCTATCATAGAATCGTAAAAAGTCGGTAAAGTTTGCTCACCGATTTCCAGTATATATGAATGAAACGCAATTTAGAGAAGTTAAACTTGTGAATCCATTAGACTCATAAAAAGAAACTGTTTTTTTTGAATCGTCTGTTGCTAGTTGAATTTGATATACATTCTTGTACTTTTCTAGAGTCATTTGTAACAATTTTGTTCCAATTCCCTGATGTTGGTATTCAGGGCACACTAATATATCTTGAATAAACAGAATAGACGCTCCGTCTCCAACAGCTCGCAGTATCCCAACGAGTTTTCCTTCATCATTAAACGCTCCTATTATATGAAGAGAATTTTTATAAGCTAGTTCAAGCATTTCTGGTTTAGTTGTGTAATTGGTCCATCCTACCGCTTCATATAAAGGAAGGACATCTTCTAAAGTGACGATTGGATTTTCAACAGTACGGATCATATTCTTCCACCTCTTTATCCCCTATAATGTGCTTTCACAAAAATTATAAATAAAAAAACCGGAATCCACAATAGTGAATTCCAGTTTTGAAATTGTCTAATAAGATTAGCCAAGTTTGTTATAGTATTCAACGACTAGTGATTCGTCAACTTCAGAAGTTAACTCGTCACGTAATGGTAGACGGTTTAATGAACCTTCTAATTTGTCTTCGTCGAAAGTAACGAACTCTGGACGACCATATAAAGCTTCTAAAGCTTCTTTAATGATTGTTAAGTTACGTGATTTTTCACGAACACCCACAACATCGCCAACTTGTACTTGGAATGAAGGGATATCTACGCGTTTACCGTTCACAGTGATGTGACCGTGGTTTACTAATTGACGTGCTTGACGACGAGTAGTTGCTAAACCTAAACGGTATACTACGTTATCTAAACGTTGTTCAAGAAGAACCATGAAGTTTTCACCATGTTTACCTTCTTTAATTTTGCCAGCTTTTTTGAATAAAGTAGCAAATTGACGTTCGTTCATACCGTACATATGACGTAGTTTTTGTTTTTCTTGTAATTGTTGACCATACTCAGATAATTTTTTACGGCTGTTTGGTCCGTGTTGACCTGGTGCGTATGGACGACGAGCGATTTCTTTTCCTGTTCCTGAAAGTGAAATGCCTAAACGACGAGATAACTTCCAGCTTGGTCCAGTGTAACGTGACATTGAACATTCCTCCAATAATTGTTTATTTTTTTTGGAGTAAAATAATCGCGAAATCTTCGATTCGTGCAGTCTCTACAAGGGTTCACCTTTGCAGCCGCGGTTACTACCTTACCCTAAAGGCTAGGACTGTTGACGAGCTTCTATATTTCTGCTGCATATTTTACACAAAAAGTATTGTACCCTATTTCCTATGAAAATACAAGGATTTTACTTAATTTCCCACTCAAGAGATAAGTGGCAACATTTTTGATCATCTGATTCCAATTGGTGTAATGTTTGAACTCCGCTTTCAGTTTCACGAATTTCATAAAAACTCTTAACGGTAGCTTCAGGTAAAATTTCCTTATCATATTTTACAAGAACTGATTTTAATGAATGAGTCTTAATAAAGTCCCTCCCCAGGCTATCCATTACCCAATCAAAATACTTCGCGTTATTCACATGATGATTATAATCGATATCATTTAAACGAACACGATACGTTTGCACATTCGCATTCTCTAAATCGATTTTAGGAACTCTTGGATTACGACGAGTATCTTTTTTATTCTCAATTGGATATTCACTTAATACTTCTTCGTCTAATGAAATGAGTTTTCTCTCTTCAATATTAATCATTGAGAAAGTCGTTAATGCGTCTACTAGTACTTCTTCGTCTAGAGACAAAATCGTATAACGACGGAACGTAAAGAACTTGTTATATCCAACTGGTTCTGTCTCGATAATAATCTCTTCTTCTAATTTTGGAAGGCGGTTCACCGTTAATTGGTTTTGAATCACAATCCACGATAATCCTTTTTGATAGATCAAATCAGGATGTGCCAAACTGCGTTCTTGTTTACGCGAAGCAAGCATCATAATCCCAACGACATGGCTAAGAGATAACTCTCCTTTCCAGTTACACTCATACGCCTTCACAACATGATTCATACGACAAATTGATTCTACCATAGTACATCCTTTCGTAATTGACTAGTTCCACACATCGACACTATCTGTATTCAATACTGAAACAATTTCATGCCCTTTGAATAAGATAATATAGTCTGTTGGTAAATGCATCACTTCATATAATTCTGGGTAATCTGGAAAGATTTCATACGCTTGATTTCCTTCTAGCGGTTGCGGATCAATCGTTTGATCGATTGGAGCAATATACCAAGTTTCGTCATCAAAACGATGCGCATACCACTCATCCACTTCAAAAGTATGGTTGGCAATCACTAAAGGTCCATCAAAGCGGAATGGAATGAGACGTCCTAATGTTTTCGTACGTTTTCCAGTTTGAATCGTTTTACGAATAATATCTAAGAAATAAGAGAAATCTTCTACCCATTCCTCTAATAATTTATGTTCGTAATTTTGAACAACAACTTGGAAATCTTCTCCTTTAGGAATGACTTTTACTTGTCCATAGTGGATTGGAATTAAAGTATCGACCTCATCCCAATTCTCCTCAAAATATTCTTCTACAAAAGAGAGCATATCTTCTGCTTCTTTTTGATACTCTTCATCTGCCGTTAAAATCAAACGGCGACCATTCAATTCACGAATAAATTCCATAAAATCTCTCCTTTCACGTTTACTAGTGTACCTCATTTTCGAAAAATTTACCTGT
>JAGZLX010000089.1 GCA_018364485.1 Granulicatella adiacens | reverse complement strand
GATAATAGAATGATTAAGTTGACTACAGTATTGAATAATCCGATTGCTGTAGAGTAACTGTATTGGAAGTTAAGCATCCCAACTTTATATACGTAAGTCGAAATCACCTCACTTCCAGCTAGGTTCAATGGATTTTGTAATAGTAATACTTTTTCAAAACCGATACTTAATAAGCTACCGGCTCTTAAAATCAATAGAATCATTGCTGTAGGTAAAAGTAATGGTAAGTCGATGTTGAGAATCTTTTGCATACGAGAAGCTCCGTCCATCGTAGCCGCTTCGTAATACGTTGGGTCGATGGCTGATAACGCTGCTAAGTAAATGATGCTGTCCCAACCGATGTGTTGCCAAACATCACTCCAAACATAAACGCCTGCAAAACTATCTGGTTTTGATAGTAAGTTTGGCATTGTCCATCCAAGTGATTTAAAGATATTGGCAATCAACCCACTATTTGGTGATAAGAATAAAATGATCATCCCACACATAACCATTGTTGAGATAAAGTGTGGTAAATAAGTCGTTACTTGAAAGACTTTTTTGAATTTCCCTGCTCTTAATTGGTTACATAAGAGCGCTAGTAAGATTGGTAATGGGAATCCAACGAGAATGCTGTAGATTGAAATCTTTAATGTGTTCATCATCGTTGTTCCGAATTGAACTGAATTAAAGAACTGGGTGAAATATTTAAACCCAACCCACGGGCTATTTATAATTCCATTCGCCGGTGAGTAATCTTTAAAAGCAATCACAAGTCCTAACATTGGGATATATGCAAACATTATAAGTAAAATAATTGAAGGAAATAGTAGCACATATAAAGGAATGTTGCTTTTTATTTTTCTTTTTTGTAATTGGGTTAAATCTTTCATAATTTTCCTCCTGTTTCAAATTCCTGATATTATTTTATAAAATAAAACGCTTTCTTTATATCACTTTTTCGATAAGAACTATTCACTATTCAGACAATATTGCTAAATTTATATCACTTTTCCGACATCTTCTTAATTCATATCGTTTTTTGACAACTTTTATGATAGTGTTATACTTGAGAAGCGAGGTAAAAGTTATGAAATTACATAGTATTCTATCTAAAAGACATTCTTTTAAATTTTTCTTTCAAGTCTTATTAGTACTTCTTATCCTCATCACAGTGATCAGTCTCTTTGTCAGCAATGCCACAAGAGATTTTATTAAGAATCAAAATATTCAACAATTAACGAGCTCCATTGAGATTTACGCCAATGGACTGAATGATGAAATGCGTTCCGTTGAACGCTTTTTGTATTCAACGGTCACTCACGATAAGGGCTTAGATGAACTAAATGAGCCACAAAGTTACACAGATTATGAACAAACCGTCAAGAAAGTACAAACCACTTTTAACGACTATGAATATCAACACGAAACGCATATGTCGTTTTTGGTGGCTACTGAAGGTACGCATCATTTTATGAGTGCTTCTAATCTTTATATTCCCTATCAAGATTATTTATATTTAAAGAACCATATTAATTCGTTCAGAAATAATACAGACGACCGTAAATGGCAAGCGATTCTGATCAACGATACGGAATATTTGATTAAAGTCGTTCATTATAAAGAGAAAACAATTATGGCGGTTATCTCTGCAGAAGATATCCTGATGCCCCTTCGAAAACTGAATATTGGAAAGAATGGACATATTTCACTGAAAGAACCGAAAAACTTATCGTCTTCTACTCACTTAATTGAAGCCGATAGCGATCGTACACAATTGCCGTTTGATATATACGTTGCCGTTGACTACACAGACGTATTCAAGAGCATCGTTCTTTTTGAAGTCTTTATCGCAATTGTTCCTATCTTAATTGCGATTGCTTCTCTTGTATTGATTATTTTCATTCGAAATAGAATGTTAAGCCCAATTACACGACTAACCGAACGACTTTCAAAAATTGACGAGAACACCTCTATTTACGACATCGCTTCTTCTGAAGGGATTTTGGAAATCGATACTGCCAATGATAAATTGAGTCAGGTGCTCTTCGATATGCAAGACTTAAAAATTCGTGAGTATCATGCACAGCTGGAATTAAAAAAGGTCGAACTCAACTACTTAAAGAGTCAAATCCGACCTCACTTCTATTTGAATATGCTCTCCATGATTCACAGTATGCTTCAAACGGAGAACTATAAGGAAATTGAAGAGTTAACGATTTTAACGTCTGATTACTTACGATATCTCTTTATGGTGGATCAAGACTTCTCACCACTGGATAAAGAAATTCAACATATTAAGGACTATTTGGAGATTCAACGCATTCGTTACGGGGAGCATATCGATTTTGCTTTAACATTCGATGAACAGTTGCACGATGCACTCGTCCCTTCTCTTTTACTACAAACATTCGTTGAGAATACGATTAAGCATGGATTTTCCTTCCAAGACGGGATTGCCATTGCCCTTTCTCTTCAAAAACGAATGGTAGAAGACAAACCTTATATTGAGATTTGCGTCAAAGACAATGGTCCAGGCTTCACTCCAGAGATTCTTGAAAAACTCGAGAACATGGAATCATTAATGTCGGAAGACGGCCATCATATCGGAATTACCAATGCGATTGAACGGCTTAACCTTCTCTATCCAAATGACTATACAATTACTTTTGAAAATAACGACACGGGTGGCGCAAGAATTTACGTGCTCATCCCCTATAAAGCGTTGAAAGGAGATTCTAATGAATATACTACTCGTTGATGACGACCGTTTTATCATCGAAGCGTTACGTGAAAAAATCCGTTGGGATCGATTAAAAATCGACAACGTCTACGCAGCAAACAGCCTCACTCAGGCGCAAGACATCATTAAAGAATATCCTATCCACCTAATGATTAGCGATATTGAAATGCCTCAAGGAAGTGGTCTCGAACTACTCTCTTGGGTCAGAAACGAAAATTACGATATTAAAACCATCTTTTTAACAAACTATGCGGATTTCAACTACGCGCAAAAAGCGATTGAATTGCAAAGTTTTGAATACTACTTAAAACCGATTAACTTTGAAAAATTGGAGTTCATCATTCAAAAGGCACTTGATAAGATTGCTGAGCAACAGCCTCAAGTCTCTCACGAATCCGCCTTCCAAACGGAGAATAATTTCTGGTTTGAATATTTAAGAAAACCAAGAAATCATCGCCTAGAAGAACTAAAAGCTGAACTGCAAAAACGCAATTTTACTTTAAAAGAACATCAGTATTTCCTAGCAGGCGTTATTACATTGAATATCAATGAGGAAGACTACGCACCAGAGATTCCATCATGGACCTCACAACTAAGAAAGGTGTCCCAAGCCTTCTCAAATGAATCTTATCAATTATCCAGCCTGTTTAAGATGGAAGGACACGTGGACCATTACGTTTGCCTCTTTAGAGTGGACAATTCTATCGATAGTGAGACATTCGCCAGAAAAATCCAACAAGAGATTCAGGACAAGTTGCGCCATAATTCTATCATTACGTTCACCAGTTGTTTCCAATGCCCAAATATTTTACAAGACGTAAAAGAACTCTACGCGTCAACTGGCCAACAAGTGCCTTATTGGAATACGATTATTCCAGTTTCTTCTGACGCTGCTGTTTTACAGGAAAAAGAAGTTGCAACGAACACCATCTCCTTCTCGGATTCATTAGATGAATCTGAACTAGAAAAGAGTCTCTTACACTATATTTCAGGTGGAATGGTGCCAAAATCCATCTTGCAAAAACTCCATCTGGACTGGACGCAACAAATTGGAATTTACTTAGACCAAAATGGGATTTCAGCGCATAAGCTCTTCCAAAATGCGCATCATGATTTCCTCTTCCAAAGAAAATTCCATTCGATTGAGTCTTTCGAAGAATACTTCAATTATTACTGGTCTCACGCAAGAAACTTTGTCACGGATGCTGAAAACCAAAAGAATAGTATTCAACGCATCAT
>JAGZLX010000088.1 GCA_018364485.1 Granulicatella adiacens | reverse complement strand
ACATTAGAAGTAGATATTGAAGATGCTAAAGCAAAACTTGTGGAAGCAGAAGAAGCCTTTGTTGAGGCGCATAAAATTCACGCAGAGCTCATTCAAAAAGAAGCGAGCGGAGAAAAAACAGAATTCTCATTGCTGTTCATGCATGCCGAAGACCAAATGGCTTCAACGGAAATCGTTCAATTATTAGCGCAAGAGCTAATTGAACTTTACCGTGATAAACACGCACAATAAGAACTTTACAAAACACAGATTAGGATTTCTCCTGATCTGTGTTTTTTTGACTATCATCCTTAGAAAGAAAAGATTCCGTAGAAGATTACGGATTCTATAATAGCAGTAACGTGTTGCGCATTAAATGCGAATTAGGAGGTGTAGGAATTCATTTCGTACACCTCCTTTGAGGCTTTGAAGGTGAGAGACATTGGCTCGAACCGGTGCAACGTTACAGCTATTATGAAGACATCCGTAAGGATTCGAAGGAATCTTTCTTAATGTTGAGAAGAAACTTTTATAAGAAACTAAAATTTAAGAAATGCCTAAATCCTTTTAAATCGCGTGAATTCAATGATAAAATAAACTGACATCAACCATGGAGGAAGATATGGAGGACAAAAAATTATTTATGAATACATATACAGGGCGCGTGTTTAATCCGCTTAAAATGGTGCCTGACAACGTAGCCATTGAAGATATTGCGCACGCCTTAAGTATGATGTGTCGAGGAAACGGGCATCTTCGTTTCTTTTATTCAGTAGGATTACATAGCATTAATTGTGCACAAGAAGCGATTGCCAGAGGCTATCAAACAGGAACCGTTCTTGCGTGTTTACTACATGATGCGACAGAAGCCTATATCGCTGATTTAATTCGTCCTGTGAAAAATCAATTGCCAGAGTACGAAATCATGGAAAATAACTTATTTGAAGTGATTAAAGAGAAATTCTTCTTACAACATTTAGAAGAAAAAGAATGGGCAAAAGTGTGGGCGATTGATCATGAAATGCTCTCTAATGAATTACCAATCATCTTAACGGATGAGCCGATAATGGAAAAAGCGCCATTACTCAGCAGTCCAATTCTCGAAGAAAGAAGCATGCGAGCAGTCGAACTCGAATTCTTGAAGTTATTCACAGAACTCTTTGAGACGTATCAAAAAGACGTGAAGAACTTGAAACGCGCTCAGCAAAAGAGAGAACTTGAGGCAATGACGCCAGGAAAACGCCGTGCAGAAGAAAAACGAGTGGTAGAGTGGCTAAAAGGAATGCCGCAATGGATTGAAGCCAAAACTGTTGCCTTAACAATGCCGATGCGAATGGAATTCCAATTAGATTTAATCGTTCAAGAGGCTAGAAGCGCTGGTAAAACAATATTCGTTCCTGTAACGATGCCAGATAAGACATTGGTATTTGTCGAATGGAATGAACAAACAACCTTTAAACGTACTACTTATGGTGTACTAGAACCAGTCATTGATAGCACGCACCCGCTATTTGAAGCTAAAGACCTGGATTTAATCATTGTTCCTGGACTACTTTATAGTACGAAAGGAGACCGTATCGGATTTGGTGGAGGCTACTATGATAGAACCTTACAGAAGGTAGACGATTATCGCATCCTTTCACTAGCCTATACGACTCAGGTGACGCCTGTTGTCGACTGGCCGGTATTTGAAACGGATATTCATATTCCAACGATTATTACAAGTGAAGGAGTGGTTAGAGATGTTTAAGATTAACCCTTGGAAATTAGAACGCATGAAGCGCAACTTCAACGAGAGCTTCAGCTTTACTTATTTATTTTTAGCGATTCAAGCAGCGCTCTTTATCGTAATGACGCTTGCAGGTGGTAGCACGAATGGACAAGTTCTTGTTAATTTCGGGGCGAAATTCAATCCGTATATCATTCATCAACATGAATATTATCGATTCCTAACGCCAATTTTCTTACATATTGGACTGGAACATATTTTATTTAACAGCTTGTTCTTATATATGATTGGCCGTCAGATGGAGTACGAAATTGGACACTGGAGATTCCTTGCGGTGTATCTGTTATCAGGAATTATGGGAAACCTTGCAAGTTTTGCATTCTCATCTAGCATTTCAGCAGGGGCAAGTACGGCGCTCTTTGGACTCATGGGAGCTGTTGTTTATTTATCACGAAAACACGGCTACATTCGTTCTTTTAGGCAAATGGGCGTGCAATACGTAGGACTTATCATTATCAACATTGTCCTTGGGTTTATTAACTCAGCAGTCGATAACTATGGACACTTAGGAGGACTCGTTGGTGGGTACTTAGTGATGGCTGCAATCAGCTTTAGAGGAGACCGCCTGACAAAACCTGCTTCACGCATTGCAGGAATTGTTGCGTATTTTGTCATCGCAATTTTACTTTTTGCACTAGGAATGAAAAGATAATGCTGTTATAATGTAAGCATATACAAGTTTCATGGAGTGAATACAATGGAAAAGAAAATTATTGGTATTGATTTAGGTGGGACTTCCATCAAATTTGCGATTATTTCACTTGAAGGTGAAGTTCAACAAAAATGGTCGATTCCTACCAACATTTTAGACGAAGGAAGCCACATTGTGGACGACATTATCGACTCTATTCGTTATCGTTTAGATTTATTAGGACTAACAAATGAAAACTTTGCTGGTATCGGGATGGGTTCTCCAGGTGTTGTTGATAGAGAAAAGGGTACAGTTATCGGTGCCTACAACTTAAACTGGAAAACATTACAACCTTTGAAAGAAAAAATTGAAGGAGCACTTGGAATTCCGTTCTTCATCGATAATGATGCCAACGTTGCCGCACTTGGTGAAAAATGGATGGGTGCTGGTGGAGACCAACCAGACGTAACCTTCTTTACACTTGGAACAGGTGTTGGCGGTGGGATTATCGCTGAAAACCGTCTGATTCATGGTGTAGCAGGTGCGGGCGGCGAGCTTGGACACATCGCCGTTGATTTCAGTGAACGTCCTTTTGCATGTACTTGCGGTAAAAAAGGCTGTCTTGAAACGGTAGCGAGTGCCACTGGTATTGTGAACTTAGCACGTCGTTATGCAGACGAATATGCAGGCGATTCAGAGTTGAAAGCAAGAATCGACGATGGACAAGACGTGAGTGCAAAAGACGTGTTTGATTTAGCAAAACAAAACGATCCACTCGCATTAATCGTGATTCGTCATTTCTCAAAATACTTAGGAATTGCATGTTCACACGTTGCGAATATGTTAAATCCATCCTTCATCGTTATCGGTGGTGGAGTGAGCGCTGCAGGTGAATTCTTGCTTGAAGGCGTTCGTAAAGAATATGAACAATTAGTATTCCCACAAGTCCGCGAAACAACACACTTACGTTTAGCAGAACTTGGGAACGATGCAGGAGTCATTGGAGCAGCTTCTTTAGTGCTTTTGAAAGATTAGAAGAAACATGATACAATATCTCTTGTCTTATTAAAATTATTTTTGAAGGAGTTTAGTCTCATGTGGTATATTATTTGGGCTCTATTCATGGCCTACGGAATTTACTTATTTGTATTAGTTTGGATGCGTCAATCTGCTGCTAAAGTGGTTAGCGCTGAAGAGTTCGGAAAGGATTTACGTCATGGACAATTAATCGATGTACGTGAAAAAGATGAATTCAAAGCAGCTCATATTTTAGGAGCACGTAACATTCCTTATTCTCAATTTAAAGAACGTTTCATGGAATTACGTAAAGACCAACCAATCTATTTATATGAAGAAGGCGTATCAATCGCTGGTCGTTGTGCTTACCGTCTAAAGAAAAATGGATATACAAATATTTACATTTTAAAACATGGCTTCGAAGCATGGAACGGTAAAGTGAAAAAAAGAGAAAACTAATATGAAAAAGAGCTAGTTCAATCTGAACTAGCTCTTTTTTTATTTATTCGGCTTGATGCTTTCTGTAGTCCCCTGGAGAAACTCCTGTTTTCTCTTTGAAGATTTTCGTGAAGTAAGAGTAATTGTCATATCCCACTTCAGAGGCCACTTGAGAAATCGGCGTCTTCGTATCCGACAGCAATTCTTTAGCAGCATGGATACGTTTATCCGTAATGTATTTAACGAGTGTTTCGCCTGTTTCTTTCTTAAAGACACGAGCAAGGTGATCCGCGCTGAGGTACACCATATCGGCTAAAGTCGTCCGGCTCAAATCCTCTTTGTAGTGATGATCGATATATTCGATGATGCGTTGAATA
>JAGZLX010000087.1 GCA_018364485.1 Granulicatella adiacens | reverse complement strand
ATTCCTCCATTTGTAGAAGAGAAACCATAGTTCACGATAAAGTCGTCAACAGGAAGTTCGATTTGATCGTCGCCTTTCGCGTGTTTCAATACGACCGATTGAATAGTTTTGCCATCTCCGATAATTTGGTCCGGAAGATAAGGCGTTAAAATGTCTACGCTTGATTCTTCGAGTTGTTTCACGCTATGTTCTTGTGCACGGAACTGTGGGCGGCGGTGAACAATAGTGACTTTCTTTGCGATTGGTTCTAAAGCCAATGCCCAGTCTACCGCAGAGTCGCCACCACCGCAAATCGCTACAGTACGGTCGCGGAATCGCTCTAAGTTCGTTACGAAGTAGTGCAGATTGCTGTTTTCATATGCTTCTGCATTTTCGACATCGAGTTTACGTGGACGGAACGCGCCATTCCCACAAGCAATAATGACTGTTTTCGCGTAGTGCGTTTGTTTAGAAGTCACAAGCTCATATCCGAAGTCTGTCTTGTTTAATTCGAGGGCTTCTTCTTCTAAGCAAAACTGAGTTTCAGGGAAACGTTCGAGCTGTTTTTTCAAGTTCTCGATTAAATCTCCAGCTGTAATTTCTGGGAAGGCAGGAATGTCGTAAACCATCTTTTCAGGATAAAGCATTCCTGGTTGCCCACCTAATTGGGGCAAAGTTTCAATAATTTTAACAGATGCTTGGCGTAAGCCCGCGTAAAAGGCGGTGAAAAGCCCAACAGGCCCACCGCCGATAATAATAATATCAACAATTTCTTGAGTCACTTTTTACCTCCGAATTAATAGAACATTCTTAAAATAAAGGCCATTGCGATACCAGTCAATACACCAGCAAATACCTCAATAGGTTTGTGACCTAAATATTTCTTGATAATTAATTTTTTATTTTCTTCTGTGTCGAAGAGATTGATTGGATCATCTTCTGATTCAATTTCAACATGCTTTAATGCGCTGGATTCTTCGCGTACTTGTTCTTCGTATAATTTTTGTAGGAGAATTCCTTGTTCACCACTTTGACGACGAACGGCCATGGCATCGAACATAACGATTAAACCGAACGTTGTTGCGATTGCAACGAGTGGAGAAGCAAATCCGTATTCAATAATAAGCGCTGTAATCAGCGAGCTAACTGCAGCAGAGTGAGAACTTGGCATTCCACCTGTGCTAGTTACTAACGAAACGTGTGCGCCATCTTTCTTTGAGAAGAGCGCAATCGGGAATTTAACAAATTGTGCAAATAGAATCGAGCAAATTGAAGCGATTAATGGATAATTTTGAAATATTGTCATTAAACTTTCACTCTTTCTTTTTTCTATACTCAAATACTATACCACGAAACCATGAAAATCACTAAGGAAAATTTGTAGATATTCTTTATTTTTTTATTAAGGCGGATAAGAACGCTAAATTGCACCCGTTTGGCTTTTGTGGTTTAATAGAGGATGGTAGATGAGCAATCATCAGTATGAATTAAAAGGAGATGGAAAAATGAGTCAATTTCCACAATTGAATGAAGTGAATGAAAAGAATCCACTCGTGACTGTGCATACGAACTTGGGCGATTTCACATTGGAATTATTCCCTGAAGTAGCACCTAAAACAGTGGAGAATTTCGTAACACATGCGAAGAATGGATACTACAACGGAGTAATCTTCCACCGTGTGATTGAAGACTTCATGATTCAAGGTGGCGACCCAACTGGAACTGGTATGGGTGGCGAGTCTATTTTCGGACGCACTTTCGAAGATGAGTTTTCAAGAGAAGCATTCAACTTGTACGGTACTTTATCAATGGCGAATGCAGGTCCAAACACAAACGGATCACAATTCTTCATCGTTACTGCAAAACAAGTACCCGCACAAATGTTGAAACAATTAAAAGATGGCGGCTGGCCTGAAGAAATCGTTGAAGAATACGCTAAAGTGGGTGGAACACCTTGGTTAGACCACCGTCATACAGTATTCGGACGTGTCGTAGAAGGTATGGACGTTGTTCTTAAGATTGAAGGCGTAGAACGTAATGCGCAGGACCGTCCGCTAGAAGATGTTGTCATTGAATCGATGGACGTAAAAGCGTAGGAGGTTCTATGAGCAAAACTTTTAGAATTGGCGACATCGTTACGGCTAAAGTAACAGGTGTACAAAATTACGGAGTTTTCTTGGAGCTAGACGAAGATACACAAGGTTTGATTCATATTTCTGAGTGTAAACATGGATATATGGATAATGTGCATGATTTTGTAAAAGTGGGGCAGGAAGTGACGGCAAAAGTGATTGACGTCGATGAATTTTCCAATAAGATTAGTTTATCGATTCGAGCACTGGAAAAACTCGATGTGCCAGACGTTCCGCAACGCATTAAGAAAAATCGCAAGCGCTATGTTCCTTCCATTGGTTTTTCAAGCTTAGCGAAGAAGTTACCAGAATGGATCGAAGAAGCACAAGAAAAATTTGTAAAAGATAAAAACAAAAATTAATAATACATCGTTATTGAATACGAAGGAGGCATTCAAATGGGACACATTTCATTTGATTATTCAAAAGCATTAAGTTTCTTCAGCCAAGAAGAAATTGACAATTTACAATCAACAGTAACAGCGTTAGATAAAGACTTACGCGAAGGATTAGGAGCAGGGAACGACTTCACAGGTTGGATTAACTTACCACGCGACTATGACAAAGAAGAATTCGCTCGTATTAAAGCAGCAGCTAAAAAGATTCAAGAAGAATCTGAAGTATTAGTAGTAATCGGTATTGGTGGTTCTTATTTAGGAGCGCGTGCAGCGATTGATTTCTTAAACCACGCTTTCTATAACTACTTACCAAGCGACAAACGCAAAACTCCGCAAGTATTATTTGCAGGAAACAGCATTAGCTCAACTTACTTACAAGGGTTAATCGACTTAATCGGAGATCGTGATTTCTCTGTAAACGTAATTTCTAAATCTGGTACAACAACAGAACCAGCGATTGCTTTCCGTGTATTCAAAGATTTATTAATTAAAAAATATGGTAAAGAAGAAGCTGTAAATCGTATTTACGCTACAACTGACCGCGCTCGTGGAGCATTAAAATCAGAAGCAGATGTGGAAGGTTACCAAACATTTGTAATTCCAGATGATGTCGGTGGACGTTTCACAGTATTAACAGCTGTAGGATTACTTCCAATTGCAGTAACTGGTGCAGATGTAGATGCATTAATGCAAGGGGCTGAAGATGCACGTGTGGCATACAGCTCATCAAACTTAAAAGAAAACGAAGCTTACCAATACGCTGTAGCACGTAATGTGTTATACCGCAAAGGAAAAGTGACAGAGTTATTAATTAACTACGAACCAACATTACAATACTTCTCTGAATGGTGGAAACAATTATTTGGTGAATCAGAAGGGAAAGACTTCAAAGGAATTTATCCTTCAAGTGCAAACTTCTCAACTGACTTACACTCACTAGGACAATACATCCAAGAAGGTCGTCGTAACATCTTCGAAACAGTTATCAAAGTGGGTAAACCAAATGAAGAAGTAACAATTCCTGAAACAGAAGAAGATTTAGATGGATTAGGATACTTACAAGGTAAAACAATGGACTTTGTAAATACAAAAGCCTTCCAAGGAACATTACTTGCTCATACAGATGGTCAAGTTCCAAACTTTGTAGTGAACATTCCTGATATGTCAGCTTACACATTAGGACACTTAATCTACTTCTTCGAAATCGCAGTAGGTCTTTCAGGTTACTTAAATGGCGTTAACCCATTTGACCAACCAGGGGTAGAAGCATACAAGAAAAACATGTTTGCTTTACTTGGAAAACCTGGATTCGAAGACTTAGCAAAAGAATTAAACGAACGTCTATAATGGACATGCCGCATTCTCAATACGAGGGTGCGGTATTTTTGTGTCAATATTGGCTCGAATCGGGAAAAGAACTTGCGACAGAGGGAATTTTGAACTAACATAGGTCTTACAAGAAGTGTTGGAGGAAAAAGATGAGAGTTGTTGGATTAACAGGCGGTATCGCCAGTGGAAAATCAACCGTTTCAAATTTATTTAAAATCTCTGGAGTGCCCGTGATTGATGCGGATGTCGTCGCAAGACAAGTCGTCGAAAAAGGAACTGCCGGATTGACTGCGCTCGTGAACCGTTTTGGTGAGTCTATTTTAAACGCTGATGGAACACTAAACCGAACAGAACTTGGGCGAAAAATGTTCAGCGATGAGGGAGTTCGCAAGGAAGTAAATGACATTCTACAACCGCTCATCCGTCAAGAGATTACAGGAAAGATGAAAGACTACCAAGAGCAAGGAAAGTCTCTAATTGTCTTAGACCTTCCGCTCTTATTTGAAATGAACTATGAGAGCCTATGTGATGATATTATCGTGGTGGCTGTTTCTGTCGAGACGCAAATTGCACGAATGGAAAAGCGTAACGGATATACAAGGCAAGAAGCGTTTGAGAGAATCCAGTCACAGATGCCTTTAGAGGAAAAAGTAAAGAGAGCAACGATTGTGTGGTCGAATGAAGGAACGCTTCAAGAGTTAGAGCAAAAAGTCCATTCGTGGCTACTCGAAAATTTCCTTAAAAAATGATATAATAAATCGAATAAGCACAAAAAAGGAGA
>JAGZLX010000086.1 GCA_018364485.1 Granulicatella adiacens | reverse complement strand
AGTCATATCCCATGTAATAGAAGGATCTACTTCACTTCTTGGTACTAATTTAATTTCAGCCATAAAAGTCACTCCTTTTCGATAGTATCCATTATACACAATCTCCGGTTCGTTTGCTATACTAGGAATATTGAAAAACGAAAGAAGGTGCCCCGGTGAAAGTCATTTATAAACAGTCGAATTCTCCACTTGTGATTTCAATTCCGCATAGTGGAACGGAAATCCCACAAGACATTGCTCCGCTTTGTAATCTAGCAGCCCAGCGTGAACATTCAGACTGGGCTCTTCCAGAACTTGTATCTCCACTTTCTGAGACGACTCTAGCAGCTACCGTTTCTCGCTATATCGTGGATGTGAATCGTTTTAAACCACGCGCAGGAAAAGCAACACAGCCCATCATTCCCAGAATTGATGAAGTAGGCAATCAGTTATTTACCAACTATCCTTCGAAGCAAAAACAAGCGGATTGGTTGGAGCGGTATTACACGCCCTACTACCTTCATTTAGAAAACCTATTGAACGAAAAGTTAGAACAGCATGAAAGGGTGTTGTTGGTCGATTTGCATAGTTATGATGACAAGCTTTTTAAAACGACCGACATTATTTTAGGAACGCGCAAGAAACAAACCATAAGCCCTGACACTTTAGAAAAACTCCAATTCCTCTTTCATGAAGAAGGATTAACCACCCAAGTAGACACTCCATTTTCTGGTGGTAATATTATTGCGAGCTTTGGAAAACAAACAAGAATTGAAGCCGTTCAAATCGAAGTACCGTACTCGCTTTATTTAGAAGGTCACTCGCTTCATCCAGAACGAGCTACTACTCTACAAACGAAATTCCAAACGATTTTTCGAGAAATAAAAATGTATCATTTTTGATACGTATCAAAAATGATACATTTCATTCTTTACAAAAAACCACCCTGAACGATTCAGCCGTCCAAGGTGGTTTGCTCTTTTAATTATTTGATTCTTCTTGCAATTGTTTGATTTGCTCTTCCAATTGCTGAATGCGTGTTTCTTGCGCATTGAGTTGTTCTTGCATATGTGTAATCTGATCTTTGTAATTTTCGAGTGGTGCCTTCGTTGATTTCGCGAAACTACGATAAACGAATACGGCCACAAATAGAATCACACCGGTTAGGATGATAAACACCCATGCTTGGTTTCTTCTTAAGTATCGATTAAAACTTCTTTGTAATTCATTTCCTTGTTCGCTCATCTGTATCACCTCTTATTTTCACAGTATACCATTTATTACAAAATAACTCTAGGGAGCCGTCACAAGATGTGTCATCTCTTCTGTCATCTTTCCAACCATTCCTTCATCACAGACAACAATTAAGATATCGCCGCTACGGATAACCGTGTCTCCGCGAGCAATAATCTCTTTTGCTCCACGTCGAATGGTCGCAATGATGATTTGTTGTGGCCACTGAATATCACGAATCGCTTTTTCAACCAGTGGACTATCCACCATCACAGGCACTTCGAAGGTTGTACGCTCTCCTTTTGTATCCGTTGAATGTTCTTTATCTAAACGTTCTGCTAACACTTCATAGATTGGATCCATCTTCAAGAAGTCAGCCACGATATACGCTACTAATGTACAAATTCCAAGCGGCATCAATTGGTTCAAGCCACCTACCATCTCCGTTACGAGGAGTAAGGCTGTTAGTGGTGCTTTCCCGATTGCTGCAAAATATCCTGCCATCGCAAAGAAAACAAAGCTAACGCGTACGCTTGGGTCCACACCTAAAAATTCAATCAGAAATTCTGCATAGGCTAATCCAAGAAGCGCCCCAAGAGAAAGGATTGGTAAGAAGATTCCACCAGGAAGTCCTGTCCCATACGAAATCATTGAGTAGACAAATCGAATCACAAAAAGTCCCACTAAAAATTGAACGGTGTGATTTTCTTTAACAAGTGCTAATACTAATTCTCCACCGCCCCCTAACACATGCGGATTCCACATGCCAAGCGGAATAATCAACATAAAGGCAATGAGACAGTAATTATATGGTGCCACTTTTGGGAAAAGTGTCTTATAAATTTTTGGCAAGGCCAATGTGATACGATGATACGCTAGTCCGAAAATCGCAAGTACAATCCCAAGCAAAACAACATACCCATAATATTCCATCGGGAAGCGTTGATCGTTTCCAAGATTTAATGATGGATGAACTCCAAATACATTTAATGAAATGAAGTTCGAAATAATCGCGGCTGTTAAAGTTGTCACCGCAACAAGTGGACTAAAAGTATGATGGACTTCTTCCAGTACAAACATGAGGCCTGCAATCGGCGCGTTAAACGCTGCCGCAAGACCGGCACCCGCTCCACTGGAAATAAACACATTCTTTTGTACACGGTTTGCTTTAAAGGTCTCTGCCACCCCTTGACCGATGGATGCACCTAATTGAATCGAAGGGCCTTCACGTCCAAGCAAGAGTCCTGAACCGATAGCAATCCCACCAGCGATAAATTTCTTCCAGCAGACAGACCACCAATTCATATCCATCTTTCCTTGAAGTTGTAATTCCACTTGCGGAATTCCACTTCCTTTAATATCGGGCTCGCTCTTAACGATTTGGCCTAAAATAACTCCCATTACAAGGCTAAACAGAATCCACACTGGAATCCATTGCGGTTGCTCTCTTAAAAATGTATAAACGATAACGATTTGGCTTAAGATGAACCCAATCATATATCGAAATAAACTAACTGCACTTCCTGCAAGAAGACCAATCAAGGCACCGATAACGATATAGCCAGATTTGCGGTATCTTCTTGGGTTTAAGTTACTCAGAAACTCCACTTACACTCATCCTTTACGATTTATTCTCTTTCATTATAACAAAGTCTGCCCATAAAAAAAGGAAGAAATGAAAATTCTTTCACTTCTTCCATTATTTTATTCACCTTGTAAGTCTGCTTCATCAAGAGCATTCATTAAACGGAATAGTTCTTCCTCTGTTAATGCTGCTTTTTCCTCTTTTGCAAAATCGCGGACGATTTCACCCCGATGCATGACAATGAGTCGGTTTCCAAAATGAATCGCGTCAGATAGATTGTGCGTAATCATGAGCGCGGTTAAGTTTTTTTCTTCGATGGTTTCTTGTGTTTTCTTCATAATCTTGCGCTGTGTTTTCGGATCAAGCGCTGCAGTATGTTCGTCTAATAGTAATAGTTGCGGAGCATTCATCGTTGCCATGAGGAGTGAAATGGCTTGACGTTGCCCTCCTGATAAGAGCCCGATTTCTGTATGAAGACGGTCTTCTAAGCCAAGTCCTAGGGGGGCTACTAAGGCTTCGAATTGTTGCAACTCTTCTTTTGACGACGTTTTAAAAAGGCTACGTTTTTGACCACGTCGGTTCGCCAAGGCTAAGTTTTCAGCCACGGTCATACGAGGGGCGGTTCCTTGCATTGGATCTTGGAAGACACGACTGATGTAGGACGCACGTTCAAAATCCGCCGTATGTTCGATTTGATGGCCACCAAACGAGATTGTCCCTTCGTCTAAAGGAAAATTACCAGCAATCGCGTTTAAGAAAGTTGATTTTCCTGCACCATTTCCGCCGACAATCGTAATGAAGTCTCCTTCTTGAATGGATAAGCTAACGTTTTTTAGTGCTTTATGCTCACGTGAAGTTCCAGGGAAAAATGTTTTAGATAAGTTTTGAATTTCAATACTCATTTAGTTTTCCCCCTTTCTATGACGTGTGCTTTTTTGCTGAATCCAGCTCTTTATTTGTGGCACTGTTAAACAGAAGGCAATCAGTGCTGCTGAGATGAGCTTGAAGTCATTTGCTTGGAAGACATTGAGTAACAACACAAGCATTAATAGTAAACGGTAAATAATTGATCCGTAAAGAATGCAGACAAGACGTCCAACGAATGATTCGTCTGCAAAGATCACTTCACCAATAATAATCGCAGCAAGCGCGATAACGATGGTTCCAAGACCTGAGTTTACGTCTGCGTATCCATTGTTTTGCGCTAAAATTGCACCGGCTAAGGCAATCAGTGCGTTGGAAAGCATCAAGCCAAATACCGTCATTTTACGCGTGTTAATTCCAAGCGCGCGAGCCATCTTTTCGTTGTCCCCTGTCGCGATCAATGCTTGTCCAAATTCTGTTTTGAAGAAGCAATACATCAAGAAGATTAAAAATCCAATGATGACAAGTCCCATAATGATAATGTCAAAATACTTTGGTAAGCCCAATTTTGAAAAGACACTAAAAATGGTGTCTTGTCCAAGAAGTGTGATATTCGCTTTCCCCATCACACGTAGGTTGATGGATAAAAGAGACGTCATTGTTAAAATCCCTGCTAGTAAACTTGGAATCTTACAAACGGTCATAAGGAACGCTGTCACTCCCCCAGCAAGCGCTCCTGCAATCATCGCTACAAGCGTTGCTAAAAATGGGTTCACCCCTTGTTGAATCAAAATCACACAAGTTGCAGCACCGAGAGGAAAGCTCCCCTCAGTCGTCATATCTGCAATATTTAAAATCCGAAAACTAATAAATAACCCGAGAGATAACACTCCCCATAGGATCCCTTGAGAAATCGAAGAAACCACTAAATCCATTTTGAAAAAAATCCTCCTCTGAAACGATCAATATAATGTATACATTATAATGTATATGAAGTACTACCTCGTAGAGTTGTTATCACATCAACGTTTCTAAACTATCTTATTTATTTGTTGGTGTTACTTTTTGTTCATCTTTTAAGATACTTTCTGGAATTGTAATGCCT